>NZ_JBDQQS010000018.1:0-116020 GCF_039888615.1 Hoeflea sp. CAU 1731
ACACGCCGGCGAAGGTCACTGGAAAGTGCATGGGTCATCGAATCATCTCCTCGACCCAAAGAATCACACCGCCGGCACAATTGGAAGCATCCCTGATTCACTCAAAGCACACGATGCTCTAATTGCCGCTTCGAGCAGTTCTTCGGCAGAAACCTCTCCGGCCTTGACGAGTTTTGCCAGCGCTGTGGCGTCACGGCGCGCGTAATCCCGGTCCGAAATCATCGGTGTCAGGGTCTGCCAGCAGCAACCAGCGCATTGGCCAGAGCTTCCGGATTGGAATACATCACCTCGTGACTGCCCGGAAGCTGAACCAGGCGGCAGGGCGCAACCTCCTGGTACATCCGCGGAAAGAAGCCCCATTCCCCAACCGGGAACACCACATCTTCGGTCGGATTGACGTAGCTTGTGGGAATTTGCAAGGTCTCGAACATCTTCAATTCTATTGGTTCGACAATCGGCGCAAAGGGCTCCGGGTAGAGCTCGTCAAATGCAGCTTTTGCGGTCGCCTCGTCCGCGTCGCCGATAAAGCCGTCTCGCCAGACCGGCCAAGGTGGAAAGACTGTATTATCCTGCGATTGAGCAGCCATTTCCTTAAACAGAGCGCCATAGTCGGGCGGGACCGCCGCGAGAATTGGTTCGCCGTTGCCGGCGAGCAGCGGCGAAATATAGACGAGACGCGCAATCCGGTCGTGGAGTTTTTCCGCCGCCTTTCGAACAACCGCTCCGCCGGCGCTATGACCGACCAGCACGAAACCCGACAGGCCTGCCATAGTCACCGCATCGACCAAACTGTCGACGCAGTCCTTAAAGGTGATTTTGGATGAACTCCCTTCTCCACGCCCCGGCAGCGTCGGCGCCAGAGTGGAATGTCCGAGCGCGTGGAGTTGCTTTTCGACGTGCCGCCACGATCTGCCGTCATGCCAGGATCCGTGCACCAGCACGAATGTGATCTTGTCGTGATTGTCGGTCATTGAGTTCCGTCCCAAACCTGATTTGTCGATAAAATCAAACGTGTCAGGAAGGGAGGCACTTGTCTTAGGTCGGCGTCACTGCTTGTTATTTGATCGTCACGATTCCGACTCGAGCGACCGGCGAAGCGCCCGCGCGGAGATCCGGTAGCGTTTCTTGAATGCAGCGGAGAAACTCGGAAGATGGTTATATCCCACATCTTCGGCAATGTGACTGACTGGCAATTCAGTTTCCTTCAACAACCGCCACGCGGTTTCCAGCCGGCGTTCGGCTATGTACTCGCTCATCGAGCAGCCGTGCATGTCCCGAAACCCATAGGTGAGCTTGTTTCGGTTTACGGCGATACGCCGTGCAAGCTCTGATACTGACGGCGGACTCGCGAATTGTCGATCGAGTATCTCGCGGGCCTGCGTTATGCGCTTCCGGTCTTGTTTACCCAGTCGAACCTCTGTCCTTTCGACATCAGGGTGCGCGGCCGACAGCGCGCTGACGAGGAGTTCTTCGGTCTTTGCCTTTGCGTAGAGCAGCCTGAGTGAGCCGCCATGACGCATCGACAACATGTCGGCGACTGCGCGAAGCGCGTCGCTCCCCATCTCGCAGCGATGGAAGAAGAAGCCGTCTGATCCGCCTTGGGAAGCAGCATCCAAAAACCAGTTGCCAAGAACACCGGTAATTTTGCCTAGATAATGGCGCTGGATCGAAATCGTAATACAGACAGAGCGGGCGTTCCCGTGAATATAGTGTCCGCAATCGACCCCGTCTGGCTGGTGAAAAACCCGCAGTTCTTGACCACGCAGCTCAAACCGCCCGAGATCGTCGAAATCGAACGAGGCACAGGCGTCGAGGCAGAAATTAAACCGAATCCAGCCTTCGCCTGCATATTTGACGAAACCGTCCTGCTGCCAGAAGCAATCGCTCACGATAATGCTGAAATCTGGATCGAATTCGAAGAACTCAATCGTTCCCCGGCCGGCCGGCTGATCAAATGAAAGTCTGAGCGACTCGTCGGAGTCGCCATCAACATGGGATCCCGCCAGCAGACTGGACCGTAACGCCAATCCGTTAGCGGCTAAGCTGATAGCTTCGTTCAGAGGATTAAGTGTTTGCAAGCCAGCGTCTCTCGTCATCTCGTTAATTGATAACCTTCGACTGCCGGCAATTGCAAGTCGATCATTGATTGTCCGCAGGTGCTTTGCGGATCGCGTCTTGAGCCACTCAGGGCCTGTGCATCAGTTGTGAGCAGCCAATAGGTAGCTCTTGAAGTTCCTCCTTTCCGGAATGATGTCTTCAACTTCCCGTAGCCGACTTTCTCATCGACGACATGGCCAACGATGAACGGATCAAATGAGGCGCATCGACTTCGCTAGTACTGTCAGCCGTCAATGGAAAGAAGCGGTCAGCGCCGGAAAGCAACAATCACGACTTTGCTCTCAAATGCAGGACCGCCGATCTCTGCACCCCTGGCCTGAAACGAACCATCAAATCCCGGTATCAAGCTACCGGAGCAATGTGCCGAAATTCAAAATTTGTTAAGAAAAACCACCTGACCGAGGTCAGGCGGTGATTCATCATTTCGGAGCAAGCGGTTGATTAACCGACGATTTCAGTGCCCGAGAACCAGTATGAGATCTCTTCTGCGGCGGTTTCCGGCGCATCCGAGCCGTGGACAGAATTTTCGCCGATCGACAGGGCGTAGGTTTTACGGATCGTGCCTTCGGCGGCGTCCGCCGGATTGGTCGCACCCATGACTTCGCGGTTCTTGGCAATCGCGTTTTCGCCTTCCAGAACCTGAACGATCGTCGGACCCGAAGACATGAATTCGGTCAGTTCACCAAAGAAGGGGCGCTCCTTGTGCACGGCGTAGAAGCCTTCGGCTTCGCGCAGGCTCATCCAGACACGCTTGGAGGCTACGACGCGAAGACCCGCCTCTTCGAGCATCTTTGTTATCGCACCGGTGAGGTTGCGCGTTGTCGCGTCGGGTTTGATCATCGAAAATGTGCGTTCGATCGCCATGTCGTTTCCTTGCAAATGTTGGCTGAGATTTGCGCGCTCTATAGCGGCGCGCCGGCGACAAGACAAGGCCCAGTGCGCTTGCACGACCGAATTCAGGCGGCTGCGGGCACAGACCTTCCGAGACCGTCATAAAGATCGAGCAGCGATTCAAACCAATCGTGAACAGGATCATCCGGATCCAGCATCTTGACCGGCGAGCAGATGCGCGACCACTGGAATGCGCCAAAGACGATGTAGTCGCAAAAAAGCGGGCTTTCACCGCCAATAAAAGGCTGGCGATTCAGCATGAAACGCAAGGGATCAAGTCGACTCTTCAGGCTATCGAAGCGCTCCTGAGTCGCCTGTCTGCAATCTTCGAGCGACATGCCAAAACGCGCTTCCCTGCTGTGCCTGAAATAGGTCTGGTCTTCCGGCGACAGCATCTGGTGTATCTCTTGCACAATATGCCCGATGATCACGGCGTTGATCTGTGTCGCGGCCCATGCCTCGATGAAGCGCGCCATGGACTTGCCGCCCTCGCCGCGGAACAGCGATGGCCGGTCAGGATAGGCTTCATCCAGATAAAGCGCGATGTCGAAGGAATCGACGACAACACGTTCCCCGTCGCGGATGATCGGAACTGTCTTTCCGGCCCCACTCTCGACCTTTGGAACGTCGGTGAACGGCACCGCCTCGCGACGATATTCCAGCCCCTTGTGAGCCAGAGACATAAGCGTCTTCCAGCAGTGCGGGCTGAATGGCCGGGATGCGTCACCGCCAACAAGTTCGTACACTATGATCGTCATCGGGTCCTCCTGATTGAGCGGTCATGGCATTCTGCCGTTTTTCGATGTCATTTCAATTCACGTCGCAATGCCGTCTTTGCAGCCATTCGCGGTTGCGGTATGAGTGCGGCCAAATACGAAGACAACAATGGAACGCGCGGACATGAAAGAACATTTTGAAATGTTTGCAGCCTACAACAGGTGGGCGAACGATCGCATCTGCGCGGCCGTCGACGGCGTGTCGGACGAAGACTATGTCCGCGATTGCGGCGCATTCTTCAAATCCCTTCACGGGACTTTGAACCACATGATCGTGGCCGATCGAATCTGGTTGCGTCGCTTTACGGGGGAAGGAGAAGCGTCAAACAGTCTCGATGCAATTCTGTTTGATGATTTCGGCACGCTTCGACAAGCCCGTATCCTGGAAGACAGACGCATCATCTCATGGATCGGTTTGCTGGATGAAGAAACGCTTGAAGGCGAATTCACCTACACACCGGTAACGAACCCGGTTGAGGTGACGCAGCGGTTAGCACCTACTCTTGCGCATTTCTTCAATCACCAGACCCATCACCGGGGACACTTGCACATGATCCTCTCGGTGCTCGGTCATGAACCGCCTCCGCTTGATCTCATCTATTACCAGCGAACCGAGGAAGGCGCGCGCTTCTCGTAGTCGCGATCCCGCCCGTCCGCGCTAAAAATTCGATACCGCAATGCTGACAATTACCGACCTGTCCGTACGCATAGCTGGCCGACTGTTGATCGACCAGGCCTCCGTAACGCTGCCCACCGGCTCGAAAGCCGGACTGGTGGGCCGCAATGGCACGGGGAAGTCCACCCTCTTCCGCGTCATATCCGGCGACCTCGCCTCGGAAACAGGCTCGGTTTCCATTCCGAAAAACTGCCGGATCGGCCAGGTGGCCCAGGAAGCGCCAGGGACGGAACAGCCACTCATCGAGATCGTGCTGAGTGCAGACACGGAACGGCTTGCGCTGATGCGCGAGGCAGAAACGGCGACGGACCCGCACCGGATCGCCGAAATTCATACGCGGCTGGTCGATATCGACGCCCATTCAGCGGAAGCACGAGCCGCCAGCATTCTCGCCGGCCTCGGTTTCGACGAAGCGGCGCAACAAAGACCCGCTTCCAGTTTTTCTGGCGGCTGGCGAATGCGCGTTGCGCTTGCATCGGTGCTTTTCGCAGAGCCCGACCTCCTGCTGCTCGATGAGCCGACGAACTATCTGGACCTCGAGGGAACCCTGTGGTTGGAAGATTATGTCCGGCGATATCCGCATACGGTGCTGATCATCAGCCATGACCGGGACCTGCTCAACAATGCCGTGAACTCCATCGTCCATCTGGAGCAGAAGAAGCTCGTCTTTTACCGCGGACCTTACGACCAGTTCGAGCGTCAGCGCGCCGAAGCTCGTGAGTTGCAGACGAAGATGCGGGCGAAGGTTGAGACAAAACGCAAGCACATGGAGTCTTTCGTCGAGCGTTTCCGCTACAAGGCGTCGAAGGCCAGGCAGGCGCAATCGCGTCTGAAGGCGCTGGAACGAATGGGAACTGTCGCAGCCGTCATTGAGGAGCATACTCAGGGGTTCAGCTTTCCGAAGCCAGACAAACAGGCGTCGTCTCCGATCGTTCTCCTGGAACGGGCGTCGGTCGGCTACGAGACAGGGAAACCGATACTGGCCGGCCTTGATCTGCGAATCGATCATGACGACCGCATCGCCCTTCTTGGCGCCAACGGCAACGGCAAATCCACATTTGCAAAGCTGATTTCCGGTCGTCTGGACCTCGACACGGGCTCCATGGTGCGCGCGCCCAACCTGAAAGTCGGTTACTTCGCGCAGCATCAACTCGACGATCTTGTGCCGTCGGAAAGCGCGGTCGATCATGTCCGCGCCCGGATGCCGGACGCGCCGGAAGCGAAGGTGCGCGCCCGGGTTTCGCAGATGGGGCTTTCAACGGAGAAGATGGGAACGGTGGCTCGCGACCTGTCTGGAGGCGAAAAGGCGCGTCTGCTCATGGGGCTCGCCGCCTTCAATCATCCAAATCTCATTATTCTCGATGAACCGACCAACCATCTGGATATCGACAGCCGCACGGCTCTTGTCGAAGCGCTGAACGACTATGACGGCGCGGTCATTGTGATTTCGCACGACCGCCATTTGCTCGAAGCGACGGTGGACCGATTATGGCTGGTCAATCACGGAACGGTGCGCCCCTATGAAGGCGACCTCGACGACTACCGGACCCTGATCCTCAAAGGTGAGAAGACAGATACCGACCCGGAGATTTCCGACCCTGGCTTGTCCAAATCGAATCAGCGCAAGGCTGCGGCGGATCGCCGGAAGCAGTTGGCGCCGTTGCGAAGAAAAATCAAGGAAATCGAATCCTTGACCGAAAGACTTGAGATCCAGATTCAGAAACTCGACGCCGAACTTGCAGACCCGACGATCTATGACCGTTCGCCAGGACTCGCAGCCGACAAAGCGCGCGAGCGCAATCAGGCGCAGCGCAGCCTTTCCAGCGCGGAGGAAGAATGGCTGGAGCTCTCAGCCGAGTATGACGAAGCCATTGCCGCCGAATGACCGCAACGCCACTCTATTCGGCCTGCCGCAATAGGCGCTGATAGACAAGGCCGATGCCCACGAGCACGACGCCCAGGCCAATGAATGACAGGGCCCGCAGGAATCCTGTCAGGGCCGCCATATCGAACAGGAACACTTTCGCGATAACAGCGACGATGATGAACCCGGAGATGATGCGCAGATAGCGCACGCCCGTAGCGAGCCCGGCAAGCAACGTGACGATACCGATGAGCAGCCAGGCGGCGGAGTACACATACAACTCTGCGTCGCCAGTCTCTCCCACCGTGAGCCGGCCCGGATGGAAGCCGTGTCGGATCGCCAGAGAAATCCACGCGAAGAAAAGCACTCCAGACAGGGCGACTGCTGATCTGCTGTAATAGGGATGACGTCGACCAAGACTGAAGAAGCCCAACGCTCCGTACAGAAGCGCCGTCAGCAGATAGGCGAACAGCAGCACATTAAAGAACAGACTCTGGCCGATCCATTCACCCGTAATCAGCGGATTGTAGACAAAGAGCAGCCCCAGACCGGCGATCGCCATGCCAATGCCGCCCAGGATTTCCGACAGACGCTGCAGGGTGATGCTCGCAGACGTGCGCGGCAGGCGTAGCAGCGCCAACGCCATGCCGCCGCCAATCACCGCGAGCATAGCGGCTTCGGCGAGTGTATCGATTGCTGTGAAAAGGCTGTCCGGATCGATCGCATGCAGCCCAAGTAGCGCCAGCGTCACGGTGACAGCGAGCGTAGCGATCGCCTCCATGATTTCGAGCCAGACATCGCGACCGCGAAGCTCCATAAGATAGGCTGTCGCAACAAAGCCGGCCGCCGGCGCGCCGTAGCCGAGCAACAGCCAGTTGAAGACCGGTGTCGCGCCAAGATCATCTCCCACGATCGCCGGATCCCAGGCGACCCGCGCCGCCCACAACGCCGCCGCCAGAATTGAGACCACCCGCAACGAAACCAGCGGATAACGGACATAGACGACAACGACAACCAGCGCCATCAGACCAAGCGCAACCGTTAGCGCCCCGCGATCGAGCATCATGCACAGACCGAGCGTGAAGGCGGAGAGAGAGGCTATGAGCCAAACCGCGATCGCCCCGTCGCGTCCAAGCGCTTCCGCAAGCAATCGGCGCTTTAGAATGTCAGCTAGCCCGAAGAGCGCGACGCTTAGCACGATTGCAAGCAGGCCGAAGCGGAAGGAAATCTGCAGGGCTTCCATCCGCGCATACGCGACTGCGACAACGAGAACCGGAAGAAATGCTCCACCGATGGCGACGGGTATTCTCGCCGTCGAAACCAGAGAGCCGCGCATACCCAGAAGGACGGCAAGCACCCCCAGCCCTGCTCCGAGAAAGGCGTATGTGGACAAGAGTTTCTGCTGGAAACCCGGCAGCATATCAAGCGCCGGCGCGGCGTCCGGCGCCTGTGGCAGACGCCATTCTGTCAGACTTTCAAGCGCAATGTCCCAACCGCTATATCCGAGAGCCACGATAACAACCGCTACCGGCGCGACGTAGCGTGAGGCAGTCCATTCTTGCGCCACCAATAACGGCGCGCCAAGCATGAGGACAAGTATCACCACATTGAGCGTATCGGTATGGTCCGGCGTCAGGCCAAGCAACGGCAACAATGCAAGGGACAGGAGCGGCCACGCCGCATGATCGGGGTCGGTAACCGCGTCGACGGATCGATCATAAAGGCTGACAACAAATACAAAGCAGATGATCGTCCAGGAAATGACGGCGTAGGCGGCGACGACCGCCCGATAACCGTCCTCCGCAGAAAACAGCAGAACCATGCCCCAGAACACCATGCCGAGCGCAGCGACGATCGCCATCCAGAGCCAGAATTTCAGGCGGGCGACGCCAAACGCCGAGATCGAGACCGCCAGCGCATAGGCGGCCAGTCCGATCGTGCTTGGGTTGTCGGTCGCGACCAGGAAAGGAACCAGAAAACTTGCGAGAATGCCAAACCCCGCCAGCAGTGGACCGTGCAGCAAGGCGGCCGCCATGGTCAGCAGAGTGACGATCGTCAGGCCAGCGAACGCGATGAAGGGGGACAGAAAACCGTACAACGCATAGGCCGCAAAGATGGTCGCGAAGGCGGTGAGCGTTCCGACCGCTGTCAGGATTGAAGGAATGTTGGCTGATTCAAATCGGGAAAAAGACCACTGATTGCCAGCCCGACGTGTCCACTCGCCTGCTCCCACCATGGCGATGGCGAACAATGCTCCAAAGAGCACTCGGGCGCCGGGTCCCAAAAGCCCCTGCTCTATCGAGTATCGTACGAGGAAGACGCCGCCGAGCGCCAAGGCAACTCCGCCGATCCAAACGGCCCATTTCGCTCCGAAAGTTTCTTCGAAGTTCCTGTCTGGCTTCGTCTCCAGCGTGGCAGACGCTGCGGCGGGCGGTTTCTCAGGCTCCGATTCCTCCGCCGAACGAACGCTGGCCTCCTGAGGCTGGGGGATGAATTCCTCCGGCTCGGGCGCCAAGGCATCGTTGGTTTGGCTATCGGATGGCGGCTTGGCCGTTTTTTCTGCCGCAACCCTGGCCAAGGCGCTTTGTCCAACATCAGGCAGCGCGCCAAACTGAGCTTTGAATGCGTCGAACTCGCGCCGCAAAGTCCGCATGCGGAAGAAGGCGACTGTACCGAGTATCGGACCGATCAGGACAAATGCGAGAACGATGATAATTGGTACGACATAATCCATCGGTCATTACCCTTTCAACGTTCCGCGAGCCTTGTGCGACGTTATCTTGCGGCGGCTTCCACGACCCAGTCGAGACGATCCTGCCCCCAGTGCATCTCGCCATCGACAAAGAAAGTCGGCGCTCCGAAGGCTCCGCGCTCTGCTGCTTCCTCGGTATTTGTCCGCAATTCGTCTTTGACCGCCTGGCCTTGCGCCAGGTTGGCGATTTCCTGGGCCGGAAGGTCGCCCTTCTCCATAAGCTCCATGACGACTTCGGGACGTCCGAGGTCGCCGCCCTCCGCCCAAGAAGCATCGAACATCACGTCCATGTAGGGTTTCACGTAACCCGGATTGAGTTTTTCAGCTGCAATCACACCGCGTAGGGCCAGAATTGTATTGAGCGGAAAGGCCGGATTGACGGAAAACGGTATGCCAAATTTCTCGGCCGTCCGACTGAGATCTTCGAACATCCAGCGCCCCTTGGCCGGGACATGAGCGGGCGTGGTGTTGCCTACAGCCTTGAATAGACCGCCGAGCAGCATCGGTTTCCACACTATGTGTCCGCCCGTTTTCTCCAGCATTGCCGGAAGTCGTTTATAGGCCACATAGGACGCGCTGCTTACGAAGTCGTAAAAGAACTCAACCGGCTTGCTCATTATGATTTGCCTCCCCTGTAACAAGCGCCTGCGATAGGCGTTCGGACAGGTTTATGGAATGTTTGAAGGCAAAGCAATGCGAAGATAACCGCAGAAACAAGACCTAAACGACCGAGAAGCATAAGCTTACAAGAAACCTCAATTCACGCGAAATTGAGATAGATATGGCGTAAGTTATTCCTGTTATTCGCTTGATTTACTGAAAACTAATGCAACTATTCTAAAGAGGTTATGTTCGGCCTTGCAAAGACGGGGTAATACGCGCCGGTCGAGGTAGTTGTTTTGGTGGATGCGGTTTTTTGTAGGGGGTTGCCGTGAGAATTGATTATATTGTCCGAGGCGTCGTGCTCGCACCAGTCGCAGGAATGATGGCGTGTCTTTCCGTTGGTGTTCACGAATCTTGGGCGAATGCTCGCTCGGGAACCGAAAAAGATGTCATCGAATGGTCTCATCCCGACAATCGTTCCGAAGAACCTATCCTGTTGATCGTTTCGTTGGACAAGCAGACGATCAGGGT
This sequence comes from Hoeflea sp. CAU 1731, assembly GCF_039888615.1. Lineage (NCBI taxonomy): Bacteria > Pseudomonadati > Pseudomonadota > Alphaproteobacteria > Hyphomicrobiales > Rhizobiaceae > Hoeflea > Hoeflea sp. CAU 1731. Next base: position 10,212 of record NZ_JBDQQS010000018.1, read on the forward strand.
CTTCTCGGGCGACAAGCTTGTGAAAACCTCGAACGTCTCTTCCGGAAAAGACGGTCACCGCACACCTACGGGCGTATTCAGCATTCTGGAAAAACGCCGTCATCACAAGTCGAACATCTACAGCCAGGCGCCAATGCCCTACATGCAGCGCCTGACATGGTCCGGCGTCGCGCTTCACGAGTCTGACAGCGTTCCCGATCAGCCAGCGTCGCATGGCTGCGTGCGCCTGCCGGAAGAATTTGCACGTCAGCTCTTCGGATACACAGATATTGGAGCGCATGTCATTATCGTAGGTGAAGAGAAATCACCGTTTGCAATCACGCACGACAATCTGTTCTATCCGCCCGTCGAACCGGCGGCCGAGGTTGCTGGAGATCCGCAGGAAAAAGCGAAAATGTCCTCGGTGGTCGAACAGGCTTCCCTTGTAATGGTCAGTTCAGAGTCCACTGCGAATTCCGAGTCCGACGTTGGCTCGGAATATTCGCTGAGATCCGGCGTAGACGTCAAGGATCCCGTAGAGGCGGCGAAAAAGGAACCGGAATTCGCGCAGGAAGCCACCGATCCTGTGCGCATTCTCATCTCGCGGCGAACCGGGCGCGAACTCGTTCGCGACATCCAGGTGATGCTCAATGAACTGGGCTTCAATGCGGGAAAAGAAGACGGCTGGATGGGGCCTGCAACCAGTCGCGCCATAATCCGCTTCGAAAAGAGCCTGGATCTCGATCCAACCGGAACGCTTTCCATGGATCTCGCCAGAAAACTGCACGAAGCTTCGGGCCGCGGCCCCTTCAAGAGCGGCCATATCTATGTTCGCCGCAACTTCAAATCAGTGTTCGACGCCCCGGTCGACATCTCCGAACCGGAAAAACCGTTGGGCGCGCATTTTCTGTCCGCCCTTGCCGAAACACCGGGCGAAGACAGGATTTACTGGCAAAGCCTCTCGTTGCCTGACCAGCCGCAAGCGTCGATTCTGTCCGAGATCGTCTTTTCCGAGGATGGCAGAACAGCCGTATCGTCGGATATCGCGGAAGCGCTCGACCGTATCGAGATGCCACCGGCGATTCGCGAACGGATCAACGGCATGATCGTCGCCGGCTCGTCGCTGGCGATATCCGATGAGGGTCTCAGCCGCGAAACGACAGACCGGGGCACGGACTTTATCCTGGTGACGCGTCCACCGGAAGCGGAGTGAATCGAGAGGCCGCCGCTCAGGCTTTGCGCTCCCAGCGCCTGTCAGGAGTTTGCTGCCAGTAGGTCTGTTCGTGGCCGGCGCCCTTCAACTGCTTCCATTGCCCGCGAGCAGCCTCCAGTTGTTCCTGATCATGGCCATCAAACATGAAAACGGCGCGGTCGTAGGATACGAGATCCGGCGGTTCCGCGCCGTCGACCAGAAACCGCACGCTCGCATTATTGGCGTTGGACTGGCTGCTGCATAGAAGCACAGGCTGCATATCCGCGTGATCGGCTGTTTCAATGCCATGCGGCAAAAAACTGTCGTCTCGCCAGGTCCAGAGGAGTTGGTCGAGCGCGTCCCGCCTTTCATCCGAGCCCGTCTGAACGACAACGCGCCAACCGCGCCCGAGACTCTTCTCGAGCAACGGCGGCAGGGCTTCCTCCAGGCGGGACTCCGTCAGATGATAGAAAAGCAGTTCCGCCAAATGTTCTAGCTTTCGTAATTGGCTCTTACGAGCTCATCCAGAAGCCGCACGCCATAGCCCGATCCCCAGGAGCGGTTGATCTCCGTATTGGGCGATCCCATGGCGGTGCCGGCGACATCAAGATGAGCCCAGGGAACATCGTTGACAAAACGTTGAAGGAACTGCGCGGCGGTAATCGCTCCTGCCGAGCGTCCTCCGGTGTTCTTCATGTCGGCAAACTTGGAATCGATGAGTTTGTCGTAGTCGGGGCCGAGCGGCATGCGCCAGACACGCTCCTCCGTCGACAAACCTGCCTGCGTCAACCGCTCGCTCAATTCGTCGTTGTTAGAGAACAGACCTGCATGATGGTGGCCGAGCGCCACAATGACGGCGCCGGTCAAGGTCGCGAGATTGATCATGAATTCCGGCTTGAAGCGATCCTGACAGTACCACAGCGCGTCGCACAGGACGAGCCGGCCTTCGGCGTCCGTATTGATGATTTCGATGGTCTGGCCGGACATCGACGTAACGATGTCGCCTGGTCTTTGCGCGTTGCCATCCGGCATGTTCTCGACCAGTCCGAGAATGCCGATCGCATTGGTTGTCGCCTTGCGCGCGGCAAGCGCATGCATCAGACCGATCACGGCTGCGGCGCCGCCCATGTCGCCCTTCATGTCCTCCATGCCGGCGCCGGGTTTGAGTGAAATACCGCCCGTATCGAACACAACGCCCTTGCCGATAAAGGCGATGGGTCTTTGCTTTTCCTTGCCGCCCTTCCACTGCATGATTGCAAGCCGCGGCGGACGAACGGAGCCTTGGGCGACGCCGAGCAGCGCAGCCATGCCAAGCTTTTTCATTTCCTTTTCGGTGAGGATTTCGACCTCGACGCCGAGTTCCGCCAACGCCGCTGCCTTATCCGCGAATTCGACCGGTCCAAGGATATTTGGCGGCTCGTTGACCAGGTTTCTGGCAAGCGCGACTCCCTGTTCGATCGCCTTGAGGTCTTCAAAGGCTCTTTTTGCGACGGAAGCGGCCTGCGTGACGATCGTCACCGAATATTTTTTCGGCGACTTGTCTTTGCCCTTGCCCTTCTTGCGTGTCTTGTAGACGTCGAAATTGTAGGCGCGAAGCAACATGCCCATGGCCATTTTCGCCACGACCTCGCCCGAAATGTCCATATCCGGCAAGTCGGTGTAGACCGTCACCTTCTCGCTGTTCCTGAACTGGGCAAACGCTACGCCGCCCAGCTTCAGCCAATCGTGACTCTCCACCTTTCCCGGATCTCCAATTCCAAGGAGGCAGAAACGGTCGGCTTTGCTGGCTTCCGGCGCCATAACCTCCAGCGTCGCCAGGGGCTTGCTCTCATAGGCGGAGATGGCTATCGCCTTCTTCGAAACGTCGGCCGGATCCACGTCGCTGGCGTTTGTGACAAGTCCGCCCCCTTTTGCACAGAGCATAATCGCCAGTCCGCCATTGAGCTTTGCCGATTTCGAGAAGCTGATATTCACTTGCTTGGTCATAATTTCTCCAATGATGGTTCGCTCATGAATATATTCCGAACCACGTAGACCGCAACGAGCGCCAGGGTCGATTTGTCATGTTGTTGACGTTTTCACAGACAATAAGCAACGTTCGGGCGCCCGACCGTGTCACAAAGGCGCCACACAGGCGCCAATTCCGTGTGCACAATTGCATGAAATACAAGAAAACCGGAGTTTTGGGCTTAACCATTTGTTTACTATGTGTATTGGTCGCTCATTAGGTATAGTTCCCTATAGTGGCGATGATCTGAGAAGAGAGAAACGGCGGGACCCGGAAGCCGGACTGCATGAATCTGATTGAACGCTATATATTTCGCAGGGTCCTACTGCTGACGGTCGCCACCCTCCTCGTCACTACGGCGATCGCGATGATCACGCAGGTTCTGATCCACGTGAACCTTATGAGTTCGACCGGTCAGTCGCTAATGACCTTCCTTCGGCTTGCAGGTTTGCTGATTCCGTCCATGCTCGTGGTGGTCACGCCGTTCGCATTGATGCTCGGCGCTTCGCAGACTCTCAGCACAATGAATGGCGACTCGGAACTACCGGTGATCGAGGCGTCCGGCGGCTCCAGGATGCTGACTGCCAAACCGATCCTGATTCTGGCCATGCTGATGTCTCTGGCATCACTCGCGACCAGCCTCTATGCCGAGCCTTGGGCCAACCGCAATCTCAGGAACCTTCTGGTGGAGGCGCGGACCGATCTGCTCTCGGTCGCTGTCCAGTCGGGCATTTTTCACAAGCTGCAGAACAACCTATACGTCCATGTGGCCGACAAGCTCGCCGGCGGGTCGCTTGGCGGTATCTTTCTCTCCGACGAGAGAGATCCGGCGACAGAACTGGTCTACTACGCGAAATACGGCGCCTTCATTGAAAGCGAAGGCAAGAACTTCCTGGTGATGTCGGACGGTGAACTGCACAGGAAAATCAAGGCCGACGGCAACGTGTCAGTCATCAAGTTCGCCACGTACGCCTTTGATCTCAGTCTGATCGGTGACAGTCAGTCCAGCGCCGCCTTCTACTATCCCAAGGAACAGACCACGGCGTATCTGTTCAATCCCGATCCCAACGACGCGATTTATCAGAGAAGGCCGCAGAACTATTATTCGGAAATAAACAGACGGTTCTCCGAATGGCTCTATCCGGTTCTGTTCGCCCTGATCACGATCTATTTTCTCGGTAAGGCGCATTCCCACAGAAGCGAACAGATCTGGAGCATGATCTTCGCCGCGGCGATCGGCTTCTTCCTGCGTGGATTGGGTTATTTTGTCACCGACAAATCCGGCAGGGAAGTCATCTACATGATTCTTTGCTACGCGATTCCGGCGGGCGGCATCGTTGCTTTCGGATCCCTTATCCTGACCAACATAACCTTTCGCACACCGCAGTTCCTTATCGACGGCGCGACCAGCCTTGCAGCATTTGCGATGCGGACCGCGCGTCCCCTGCTCCTCCGGTTTCGGCTAATCGACAGCTATGGCGGGAGGCGCGCGTCATGATGGGCCTCACGCTCTGGCGTTATCTCTTTCGACGCTATCTTGTCGTAACCGGCTGGTTCGTTCTTGGAATGGTCGCTTTGATCTTCCTCGTCGATTTCACTGAATTCGCAAGCCGCATTTCCGGGCATGAGAACTACACCATTGGTCTGGGCATCAAGCTTTCGATACTGAGGCTGCCCGGAATCATCCAGGTCACGGCGCCGTTCGTCATTCTTTTCTCTGCAATGACACTGCTTCTGATGCTCAATCGACGCTACGAACTGGTCGTCGCCCGCTCGACCGGCGTATCAGCCTGGCAGTTTCTGTCGCCGCTTTGCGTGGCGAGCCTGCTGATCGGCGTATTTCTGATCACCGCAATCAACCCGCTTTCCGCAAGGGCCCTTGCCATCGTGCACGGGTACGAGGTTTCCCTCGGCATGCAGCGTGGGACAGTCGGCGAAATCGAACGTACGCCGTGGCTGCGTCAGCGCACCAATGAGGGCGTAACGATCATCGGAGCCGAAACCATTGCAGACCGCGGTCTGTTGCTGGGTGGCGCAAAGTTCATCCGATTCAACGAGGCAGGCGATATCATCGAGAGACTGGACGCCGAGACTGCTGAACTCCAGGATGGTCAATGGGTCCTGTCCAACGTCAAACGCGTCGCAGGTCCGGGACCTGCGGAAATCAAGAGCGCCGTAATCCAAACCAATCTCAATCCAAGAGCCGTGGAAGAATCACTTGCCGCGCCTGAGGCTGTTTCTTTCTTCGAACTGCCCGACAAAATAGAAGTGGCGCGCTCATTTGGCCTGGGCGCGAATGCATTCGCCATGCAGTATCAATCCCTGCTTGCGTTGCCGTTACTTCTCGTTGCAATGACTCTGATTGCCGCAACCGTTTCTCTCAAATTTATACGGTTCGGACAATCAGTCGGGATCATTTTGGCTGGCATCTTGGCCGGGTTTCTGCTTTATGTCGTATCTGTTCTGGCGAAAGCTTTCGGAACGGCGGGGACAGTGCCACCTTTTGTTGCAGCATGGCTGCCTGTTATCGTTGCGATGGCGCTTGGAGTAACAGTACTTCTCCACAAGGAGGATGGGTAGTGGATTTGTCGAGAAGCCGCGAAAAGAAGAGTACGCGTATCGTCGGCTTGGTTACCGCACTGTCCGCTGTTCTGGCGGGTTCGGTCGCAATACCTCCAGCTATCGCGCAGAGCACACCCAATTCCGGCTCCGATATCAACATCAATGTGTCTCCCGACGCCCGTCTTATCCTGACGGCCAATGAACTCGTCTACGACTATGACAATCAGATCATTACCGCTTCGGGCAACGTCCAGATCGACTACGACAAATACAAGATGGTCGCCCGACGATTGGTCTACGACCAGAATTCCGGACGGCTGAAAGCCTATGGCGACATCGAACTGATCGAGCCGAGCGGCAATGTCATTTATGCGGAAGAACTCGACGTAACGGATGATTTCGCCGACGGGTTCGTAAACGCGCTGCGGATCGAAACTCCCGACGACACCTATATCGTGGCGGATAGCGCCCAGAGAATCGGCGGCGATCAGGCCATTTTCAACAACGGCGTTTATACCGCCTGCGAGGTCTGCGAGGATAAACCGAAAAGCAACAAGGCGCCGTTGTGGCAGGTCAAGGCGCGGCGGGTAATCCAGAACGGCGACACCCAGACGATTACCCTTCAGCACGCTCGCTTCGAACTGTTCGGAATGCCCATCGCCTATATTCCGACCCTTCAGGTGCCCGACCATACTGTGGAGCGCAAATCCGGTTTCTTGACGCCTGATTTCGTTGTCAGTGACGAACTCGGGGTCGGGCTGACCGTGCCGTATTTCCTGGTGACAGGGCCCCGCAGCGACATAACTTTTCAGGTCACTGGCTATACCAGGCAGGGTTTCCTCGGTCAGGCGGAATTCCGCAGGCAATTCGACAATGGCGCACATGTGCTAACGACCGCCGGAATTTATCAGCTCGACAGCAGCGCCTTCGAGGAGGGAACAGTCGACGCCGAGAATGACGCACGTGGTATGATCGCCTCCAAGGGTGACTTCCGAATCAATCCGCGATGGATCTTCGGATGGGATGTCATGCTCCAAAGCGACAACAGCTTTTCGAACACCTACGGCATCGAAGGCTACCGGAACCGCACTGTCCCTTCCAATATCTACCTGACGGGGCTGGAAGGCAGGAATTTCTTTGACTTGCAAGCCTTCTATTACGATGTGCAGTCAATTAATCCGCAGAACATGGCGGAAGAACAGCAGCCAATCGTCCACCCCTCGCTGGACTACAACAAGACGTTCGATCAGCCGGTGGCCGGAGGCGAACTCAGTTTCGACGCCAATATCCTTAGTCTGACCCGCCGCGAAGCGGAAGAATATCCGTTCTTTGACGCCTATCGCGGCGTAAAGGGAACAAACACGCGCCTGACTGCCGAACTTGATTGGCGCCGGACGTTTTACACCGATGTAGGACTCCTGTTGACGCCCATCTTCGGCCTACGCGGCGACGTCAACTATCTCGACGTAGACCGCCCATTGACCTACCCGGGACCATTCGTCGACGCTGACAGCGTCGGTCGCTACATGGCGACCGCGGGTCTTGAGGCGCGGTACCCAATATTGTTTTCGACTGAGAACAGCTCCCATATTGTTGAGCCAATTGCCCAAATCTTCGTCAGACCCGATGAGCAATATGCCGGCGGATTGCCGAACGAAGATGCACAAAGCTTCATCTTCGACGCCACAAACCTTTTCGAACAGGACAAATTCTCCGGGTATGACCGGATCGAGGGCGGAACCAGGGCCAATCTTGGAATTCGCTATACGGGCACATTCGACAACGGTATGTCCCTCAGGGGCGTGTTCGGTCAATCCTTCCAACTTGCCGGGCTGAATTCCTTTGCGACCGACGACCTGGTCAATGTCGGCGCTTCTTCCGGTCTCGAAACCGCACGCTCCGATTATGTCGGCGGCATAGGGCTAGATCTGCCAAACGGTCTGACCTTCACCACCCAAGGACGTTTTGACGAAGCCGATTTCAGCTTGCAGCGCGTCGACTTGGGCGGATCATATTCAGGACGCAACTTCAGCACCGCAATCTCGTACACGTCGGTCGTCCCGCAGCCCGGTTACGGCACGGATTCCTATCGACATGAATTCAAAGGAGCGGCGTCTGTGCGGTTCGCAGAATACTGGCGAGCATTCGGCGCCATCGAGTGGGATCTCGAAAACGACATCATCACCAACAATACTTGGGGCTTCGGTTACGACGACGAATGCACGGCCATATCGCTGGCCTATACGCAGACGCGTGACGAGAACGAGGCTGTGGATTGGAGCATCGGCGTCAGAATCAGCCTTAGAACGCTGGGTGACTTCAAAGTTGGCCGAAGCGAAGATGTCGGTTATGACAGCAAACTGTGGGACAACAACGACAACGGTTCTTCACCGTTCACCACGGTCTACTGACGAAAGAAATCGCAAAACCGACAAGCCAGACCACGCCACTGGGCGTTGGAAGTGTGCATATTGGTGCTTTAAAGGTCTTTATTGTGCCAAAACGATGTGCAATTGACACATAATATCGGTTTACGCGTACACTACCACACGAGATTGAACAGGAAACGGACAATGACAATCGGTCTCAAAAGGGAGATATCAGCCGGAGGAATTCGCCTGGCGCTGACAATTGTCGTGCTTGCGGCGTCGCTCTTCTATGGCGGAACCGCAATCGCCAACAAGATCGCAATCGTGGTGAATGACAGGGTCATTACGACGCTTGACCTGCAACGCCGATCAAAGCTGCTGCAATTACAGAGGCAAAAAGGCAACTTGAAGGAAAAAGCCAAGGAGCAGATGATCGAACAGGCGCTCAAATTGAGCGAAGCCGATCGACTTGGTTATAGCGCCAGCGACACGCAGGTGAACGCAGCATTCACACGTTTCGCCAAGGGCAACAAGATGTCCGACAAGCAGATGGAAAAGGCGCTCGACCAGTCCGGCGTCGGAGCGGACCACTTCAAGGAATTTATCAAGACCCAAATGACATGGCCCAAGTTGGTCGAGGCGAGATTCGCCACTTCCGGTGGTCGTATGTCGACGGAAGAACTGGTCAAAAACATGCTCGAGCGCGGCGGTGAAAAACCCACCACAACCGAATATATCCTACAACAGGTCATTTTTGTTGTTCCGCAATCCAAGCGCAGCGCCATCCTGAACCGGCGGAAGAAAGAGGCTTCCAGTATGCGCAGCCGGTTTGTGGGGTGCGATTCGAGCCACGAATTCGCCAAGGGCTTACTCGATGTTTCCGTGCGCGACCTTGGGCGCATCATGCAGCCGGAATTGCCGAAGAACTGGAAAACTGCAGTCGAAAAGACTCCGGAAGGCGGCACGACACCAGTTCAGGTGACGGAACAGGGCGTGGAATTCCTCGCCGTGTGCCGCGCGAGGCAGGTGTCAGATGACCTTGCCGCCGAAATGGTGTTTCGCAGTGAGAAGCAGGATAGTGACGAAAGCAACGCCAACAGCGAGAAGTTCCTGAAGGAGTTGCAGGAAAAAGCGCGCATATCCTATCACTGAGCGGTGACCCGACGACCCCATTCTATCGGGTGAGGATTGATGAACGCGATGTCCCTGCCCCTTGTCGTTACGATGGGCGATCCAGCCGGGATCGGACCCGATATTACGATTGATCTATGGCGTCGACGCGCAGAGCTTAACTTGCCGCCCTTTGCCGTTCTCGGCTCCGCCGAGTTGTTGGCGGAGCGCGCAAAACAATTGAATGCGAAAATTGCAGTCGCCGAGATAAACCAAGCCTCCGACGCCCTGTCGCAAGCCGAAACTTTGCCGGTTCTACCGCTTGAAAATAGGGTTTCGGCGAAACCCGGCAAACCGGACAGAAACAATGCCGACGCCATTCTGGAGGCAATCCGGCGCGCCGTCGATCTAACCATGTCGGGCAAGGCCGCGGCCGTTGTCACCAACCCAATAGCCAAAGCCATCCTGTACGACGCCGGATTCGGATTTCCGGGCCATACAGAGTTCCTGGCGGAACTTGCCAAGCAGCGTACGGACGAAGCGCATATGCCGGTGATGATGCTAGCCGGCCCGGACCTGAATGTCGTACCGGTGACAGTTCATATCCCGCTACGAAAAGTGCCAGAGCAATTGACGACAGATCTCATCGTCGAAACAGGCCTGACAACTTCGTGCGATCTGGAATCCCGCTTCGGAATTTCCAAACCGCGCATCGCCGTCGCCGGTCTCAATCCACATGCAGGTGAATCCGGATCATTCGGATCTGAGGATCTTGCGATCATCGCGCCGGCAATAGCGGAAATGCGCGCCCAGGGCGTGAACGCTTTCGGCCCCCTTCCCGCTGACACCATGTTTCATGCAGAGGCGCGGCGCGACTATGACGCTGCGCTCTGCATGTATCATGATCAGGCGCTTATTCCGGCCAAAGCGCTGGCGTTCAACGATACCGTAAATACGACGTTGGGGCTGCCGTTCATCCGAACCTCGCCTGATCACGGAACGGCGTTCGACATTGCGGGCTCCGGCAAGGCGCATTCGGGAAGCCTCCTTGCCGCCTTAAGACTCGCCGCCCGTATGGCCGCGCACCAGCGAAAGCAGCGTCATGCCGGTGATTGACGATCTGCCGCCGCTGCGCGACGTCATAGCGCGTCACGGGCTCGACGCGCGCAAATCGCTCGGTCAGAACTTTCTGCTCGATCTTAATCTGACGGCGAAAATCGCCCGAGCCGCCGGCCCACTTGAAGGCCGAACGGTAATTGAGGTTGGCCCTGGACCAGGCGGCCTGACGCGCGCCTTGCTTGCCGAAGGCGCCGACCGCGTGATCGCGATCGAAAGAGACGGCCGCTGTCTTCCGGCGCTTGCCGAGATTTCTAATCACTATCCCGGCCGACTGCGCGTGATTGAGGGTGATGCGCTGGAGTTTCGGCCGTTGGACCTCGATGACTGCAAGGTAAAGATCGTCGCGAACCTGCCATACAATATCGGCACTCGCCTGCTTATCGACTGGATAACCGCTGAGCCCTGGCCGCCATATTATGAATCGTTGACGCTGATGTTTCAGCGCGAAGTGGCGCAGCGTATCATCGCCGAAGCCGGCGCAAGCGCCTATGGCAGGCTGTCAGTGCTCGCCGGCTGGCGTTGTGATACCCGTCTGCTTTTCGACGTCCCCGCACAAGCTTTTACGCCGCCACCGAAAGTCACATCTTCCATAGTCCAGCTTCACCCAAGGCACAAACTGCTGCAATGCGATGTCTCTGCGCTGGAACGGGTAACGCAGGCCGCTTTCGGTCAGCGACGCAAGATGTTGCGGCAAAGCCTGAAAGCGCTTGGCGGAGAGACGCTTCTTGCGCAAACCGGCATTGACCCGCAACGGAGGGCTGAAACCCTCTCCGTGGAGGAATTCTGCACTCTCGCGTCTGTCATAAATCAGGTTCGCGAAGCCCACCCTTCATGAACTTGTAAAGCATTCTGATAAGATACAGCATCTTCTCTGTAATATTAATCGACAAACGACAATAATTCTTCAGACATATCGGGAATCAATTTCTCATAACGGAAACCCCTATACAGGATCTTTCTTGTCATTTTCTTCTGATACAAGGGGACAATGCTAAATATCGAATTGGCTCATACGTCTTTTTGTTTTTTCCGCCAGCGATTTTCTTAAACCGAACCGTTGCATACGCGTTTGGTTGACTGGATCCCCTATCGTCAACTTCCGCTGGACTACATCACCGATCTCAGCGATCAAAAGGTCAATGCGGTGCAAGGGTAGAACGACGTCCACCAAGCGCTTGCCGTCAAGGTTCAGATATCGGGTTTGCATCTCGAAGTGAATTCGCTCCGGATCGCAGAATCCGTTCAATGTCTGCAGATAGTTACAGATCTTTTCGCATTCGCGGATGATTTCCTTGCTGATCATAATCGCGAGTTCGGTTTCGGAGCACATTCTTTAATTTTGCGACAAAGCGGAGAAAATCCGTTCCCGTGGATTACGCACCAGTGAATGCTTTGTATTGCTCAATCTTCAAGAACTTCTTGGCGAAATGTTCCCTTAAAGTTTCCAGAGGAATGTGTGCGTAACCGAGCCTTCCCGCAGCGGGAGGCTCACGTATGCCCATGAAAGTAAAATCTGTCTGATTATAACTCCTGATGAAATGTTTAGCGATGCTACCGCCGCATTTGGGCACAAATGCGAAATCGTACGTGTCACTGATCATCATTTTTTATTCTTTTCCCGGAATCTTTTTGGACAGCATTTCGCTGGACGCTTGGGTGTCAGGTCATCTCGCGTTCTGTTCCGCGCAGGCGCGCATGATGCGCGACCTTGTCCTCTCGTCGATGAAATTGCGATGTCGGACGTAGTATGGCGGAACGATCCTGATGAGCCCGCAACATAGATCAACAACGTATCCGGCGTTGATCAGCAAATATCTGGAAGTTTCTCGCAGGCGGAAATTTGTAACTGAATATTTCCGGGCACGCTGAGTGGCATGAAGGCGATGTTCGCCATCATGCTCAAGTCCTTATTTTTACTGTTATAATCGAAATTGCTGCCGCACAGAATACTTGCAGGCGCTGGACGTTTCTCGCGCCAGACTGCAGAGTTCAGTCGGACTTTTCTTCAAGAAGCCCGGAGACGAAATCGAACAGTCCTGGCCGACGATCTCGGCGCAGACGTTCAGCCTGTACAATCGCCTTCACCGAGGAATAGGCCTGGTCGAGATCGTCATTGACGACGACGAAATCATAGTCCATCCAGTGACGAATTTCCTCGCATGCATTGGCGAGGCGTCGTTCGATTACGTCGTTCGTATCCTCGGCGCGCCTTTTCAGCCGCGAGCGCAACTCCGCCAGCGAGGGCGGCAATATGAAGATGGAGACGACATCAGCGGCCATCTTGTCCAGCAATTGTTGGGCGCCCTGCCAATCGATGTCGAAGAGCATGTCTCGGCCCGCGGCCAACGCTAATTCAGCCGGTTCCCGCGGAGTTCCGTAGAAGTTTCCGTGAACTTCCGCCCATTCGAGCAGCGCGTCCGTGTCCCGCATTCTCGCAAATTCCGACTCAGAGACAAAACGGTAATGGACGCCGTCTATCTCGCTGCCACGTCGCTGACGCGTGGTAACGCTGATAGACAGCTTCAGATCGGCATCGTGTTCGAGAAGGGTGCGGGCAATCGTCGATTTTCCAGCGCCGGAGGGGGAGGAAAGAACAAGCATCAATCCACGACGCTTGATACCTGTGCTGTTCCGATCGGTTGTCACAGCGCTACTCCAGATTCTGAATTTGCTCGCGAAACTGATCAATGATCACCTTCAGTTCCAGCCCGATCGCAGTGACAGACGCGGCGTTGGACTTGGAGCAGATCGTGTTGGCTTCGCGGTTGAACTCTTGCGCCAGGAAATCGAGCTTGCGCCCTACAGGTCCTGTCTCCTCCAGCAGGCGCCTGCAGGCCTCGACATGGGCGTAAAGCCGGTCAATCTCCTCACGAAGATCAGCCTTCGATGCAAGCATCGCCGCTTCCTGGTGAATGCGGTTCATATCAAGTTCGGCGCCGCTATCCAGTAGAAGCTTCACCTGTTCCGCCAGCCTCTTGCCAATCGCCGTCGGAGTTCGCGACGGATCTTCGTCTACACGAACCGCAAGCGAATGAATTTCGGTGACCTTTGCTTCCACATAAGCGGCGATTTTCCCGCCCTCGGCAAGCCGCGCCGCCCGCAGATCGCTGATTGCAAGGTTCAGTCCCTTGAGGATTGCGCCCTGCTCCGCTGCGAGAGTTTCTGAATCGAGATCGGGTTCCCTGAGTTCGAGCACGCCTCGAATATTAAGCAGACCGTCCCAACGCGGCGGCGCAGCCTCTATCCTGTCGCCCAGGCTCTCCATCATCTGGACGATGGCGTCTAACGCTTCCTGATTGATGACGGCCTGGACAGCCTGACCTTCACGCGCGAGCGTCAACGTCGCCTGAATGTTCCCGCGCTGGAACCCGTTCTTCAACGCTTCGCGAACCATCGGCTCCAGCCGATCATAGCCAACTGGAAGGCGTATTCGGCAATCCAGCCCCTTACCATTGACGGACCGCACCTCCCAGGACCAGCGGAGCGTTCCACAGACGCCTTCCTGTCGGGCGAAGCCGGTCATCGATTGTATCGTCATGGCTCTACCAGTTATGCGGCGCTTTAAAGCCAGCGCCGGCGCCTGCATTCCGAATCGTTATTCTTTATTTCTCCGAGGCCACTTTACGAGGTTCGGGAGGCAAGCAACAGCTAAGCACCCCTTCGGCAGCGGCTAAAACCCCAGATTTCATAAAGAATTCCCACCACACGCAGAGCCGTTAAGAGCTAACCAAACGGGAACGACCGCAAGCGAAAATATCCTGCACGGCGTGACAGCCGGCATTTTGTTTGAACACCGGGACGGAGGGAATGCAATTACTGCCCGTCTCCGGCGGTCGCTTCCGCCTCTTTCGCCTGTTCGGCTTCAATCCGGCGCCAGCGCCTGACATTAGCATTGTGCTGTTCAAGCGTTTCAGAGAAAGCATGCCCGCCCGAGCCGTCCGCTACGAAGTAGAGATTGCCCGTCTTGGATGGGTTAGCGACAGCCTCAAGCGCAGCCCTGCCGGGATTTGCGATCGGCGTCGGCGGCAGACCATTGATCTGATAAGTGTTGTAGGGCGTTACCTTTTCGATATCCGACTGATAGATCGGCCTGTCGGATGGCTTTCCGGCTCCGCCGAAGATGCCATAGATTATCGTCGGATCGGATTGCAGGCGCATGCCGCGATCCAGCCTGTTCAGGAACACTGACGCCACCATGGAACGCTCATCCGCGCGGCCCGTCTCTTTCTCGACGATAGAAGCGAGCGTCACGAATTCTTCCTTTGTGCTGATCGGCAGGTCATCGCTGCGTCGGCTCCAGATTTCGTCGATTAACGCCGTCTGGGACTTGTGCATCTGCTCAAGAACCTCGCGGCGCGTGGTGCCGCGAGTGAATTTGTATGTTTCGGGGCGCAGATAGCCTTCGGGCGGCAGTTCTTTCGGAAGATCGCCAGTCAACTGGCTGTTTTCGCTGAGCCTCTGGATGATTTGCTGAACCGTCAGGCCTTCGGGAACAGTGACGCTGTACAGAATGGATTTGCCGGACCGGAGGAGATCCATGATTTCCCGCATGGAAGACCCGGCCTTGATCTGGTACTCGCCGGCCTTCAGGGAATCGTTGGGCATGTATGTCCGAACCCCGAGCTGGAAAATCAGCGAGTTGGAGACGATATCTCGGCGCGCCAAAAGATCTGCAATCTCCTTTACACTTGAACCCTGTCGGACCAGAAACTCAGTATTGCGGCCGAGCGGGCCGCTTTCGTCAAACTTCAGCTTGCCGTAATAGGCCGCGATCGCGGCGCCGATCAGCAGCACGACAGCGAGCGTCATCAGAAAATTCAGGAAAACAACAAACTGGCTGCGCGCGCGCCTGGAACGTTTCGGCGGCTGTGGCGCTTCTTCCGGTTTTAACGATTGGCTGGCGGTGCGTGGAAGGACTGGTCCGCCGTCTATTGTGGGCCCATAGTCGGCGCCTCGTCCTGAACTTCTGCCGTCGTTCACCTTGAAACCTCTAAACTGGGAATCACCACTTTGTTACAGCACGCAATAAAATACAGGATTGTGGCAATAGATGGCTGAACCGCCCGTCGTTTGTTAACCTGCATAACGCCGTAACACAAGCGAGGCGTTGGTGCCGCCAAAGCCGAAAGAATTCGACAGCGCCACATTGATTTCGCGTTTGCGCGCGACCTTCGGAACAAGATCGATCTCGGTTTCGACCGCCGGATTGTCGAGATTGAGTGTCGGAGGCGCGATATTGTCCCGGATCGCCAATGTGCAGAAGATAGCCTCGACAGCGCCTGCCGCGCCCAGCAGATGTCCAATAGCCGATTTTGTCGACGACATCGAAATTCCTGAGGCAGCCTTTCCGACAACGCGCTCGACCGCTCCGAGTTCAATCGTGTCGGCCATTGTCGACGTTCCATGGGCATTTATGTAGTCGATGTCGGAGGCTTCTATGCCCGCCCGTTTCAACGCGCTCGACATGCACCGATACGCACCTTCGCCATCCTCGGCCGGCGCGGTGATGTGAAATGCATCGCCAGAAAGGCCATAGCCGATGACTTCCGCATAAATCTTGGCGCCGCGCGCCTTGGCGTGCTCCAGTTCCTCTAGCACCACCACGCCGGCGCCTTCGCCCATTACGAAACCGTCCCTGTCGATATCGTAGGGCCGTGAGGCGCGCTGCGGTTCGTCGTTGTAATCGGTGGAGAGCGCCTTGCAAGCGGCGAATCCAGCGAGCGCAATGCGACAGATGGGCGATTCCGCCCCACCCGCCACCATCACGTCGGCGTCGCCCAGCGCGATCAGTCGGCTGGCGTCACCGATCGCATGCGCGCCCGTAGAACAAGCGGTGACCACCGAATGGTTCGGCCCACGCAGCTTGTGTTTGATGGAAACCTGACCAGAGGCGAGATTGATCAGCCGACCGGGAATGAAGAACGGGGATACCCTGCGCGGCCCCCTGTCACGTAAAGTGTAGCCGGCTTCAATAATGCCCTGAAGGCCGCCGATCCCGGAGCCTATCAGAACGCCTGTTGCAATCTGATCCTCGTCCGACTGCGGAGACCAGTCGGCGTCGGCAAGCGCCTGGTCCGCCGCCGCAATCGCATAGACGATGAACGGATCAACCTTTCGCTGCTCCTTCGGCTCCATATATTTGTCGGGATCGTATGTGCCATTCGAACCATCACCCCTGGGGATCGAACAGGCGATCTTCGCCGGCAGATCGTCAACTTCGAACGCTTCAATCTTCGCGGCAGCGTTTTCAGAGGCCAGGAGCCTGCGCCAACTGACCTCCGTGCCATCGCCAAGAGGGGAAACCATTCCGGTTCCCGTAATTACAACACGACGCATGTGTTGCCCTCCCTATGTCTTAAAGTACGCTCTGAAGAACGTGTACCAGCCGCGGCGCGGCGCCAGATTTGACGGCTGACAAGACAATACAGCCCGGAAAATCCGGGCTGTGGCGCAAAGCCTTCAGATCATGATCAAATTTTCGGATTTGACTGGCTGTCAGGCTGTGCACCGCCGATTCGTTTAATTTTGGGACTTCTCGATATATTTGATCGCGTCGCCAACGGTCAGGATGGTGTCAGCGGCGTCGTCTGGAATTTCTACACCGAACTCTTCTTCGAAAGCCATGACCAGTTCAACCGTATCCAGAGAATCGGCGCCAAGATCATCGATGAAGCTTGCCCCTTCCGTCACTTTCTCGGCGTCAACGCCAAGATGCTCGACTACAATATTCTTAACGCGTTCTGCGGTATCGCTCATGTCGGTATCCTCGACCCCTATACGTTTTGCTATGCCTTGGATAGCGGCATGCACTCACTCATTCAAGCTCAAAGCGCCTTATAGTTCGGCGCATCGGCACCGTCAAAATACAAGCCTTTGATTTCCCCAGAAATCCGGGATAGCGCCCGCGCCGTTACGGGCGCAAACAACACTGGATGCGGCCCTTAACACGGTTTCTTCCGGGCGCAAAGCCCAAACTGAAACCTTTCACGCGCAGGCAGCGATCGCAGCGTCGCGTCATATCATATCATCGCCATGCCGCCATTGATGTGCAGCGTCTGCCCGGTGATGTAGCTTGCCTCATTCGACGCAAGGAACAGGACTCCAGCCGCCACTTCGGCGCCGTCGCCGATGCGCCTCATGGGAATTGCTCCCATGATCGCGTCTTTCTGTTTTTCATTCAGTTTGTCGGTCATCGCCGACTGGATGAACCCCGGCGCCACGCAATTGACGGTGATGTTGCGCGGAGCAATTTCCTGCGCTAGCGACTTGGAAAAGCCGATCAGCCCCGCCTTTGACGCGCAATAATTGGCCTGGCCCGGATTGCCAGTCACGCCTACGACCGAAGTGATGTTGATGATCCGGCCGTGGCGACGGCGCATCATCGGATGCGTCAGTTCCCTGGTCAGCTGGAATACGGCGGTCAGGTTGACGCCGATGACGGTGTTCCAGTCTTCGTCTGACATGCGCACGAACAGGCCATCCCGCGTGACGCCTGCATTGTTGACGAGAATATCGACGCCCTCAAGCTGCTCTTCAGCCTTCTTGCCAAGAGCCTTCACTTCGTCTGCGCTTGAGAGATTGGCGGGAAACACATGCACATTGCCGCCGAGCTCCGAGGCAAGCGCGTCCAGCCTTTCGATCCGCGTACCATGCAGCCCGACAATCGCGCCGGCCTTGTGAAGACTGCGGGCGATCTCCTCGCCAATACCGCCGGACGCCCCGGTCACAAGGGCCTTGCGGCCGCTCAGATCAAACATGGATCAAACTCCAATTTCATTTATTGATTTGCAAGTTCCGCAATGTCCTGCGGCGTGTTGACGGGCTTCGCCGTCATGTCCGGCGCAATGCGGCGCGCCAATCCGGTCAAAACTTTGCCGGCGCCGATCTCGAAAATTTCGGTTACGCCTTTAGCGTCCAGCCAGCCGACGCTTTCACGCCAACGCACCTGACCAGTCACCTGTCTGAACAGCAGATCCGCGATTTCCGCCGGATCAGTCACTGGACCGGCCGCCACATTGGCGACGAGCGGGATGCAGGGCGCCTGAATGTCGACCTCGGCCAGCGCCGTCTTCATGGCGTCCGCAGCCGGCGCCATAAGGGCTGAGTGGAAGGGCGCGGATACCGGCAGCAGCCTTGCGCGCTTGGCGCCCATCTCGCTCGCCTGTTGCGCCGCCGCCTCTATGTTGGCCTTCGAGCCGGATACGACAAGCTGGCCCGCTCCATTGTCATTGGCGATCTGGCAGACGCCACCTGTGGAGTTATCGTTGCATATCGCATCGACCTGATCGCGTTCAAGACCTATGATTGCGGCCATCGCACCTTCGCCAACCGGCACTGCGGCCTGCATGGCCTCTCCGCGAATACGAAGAAGTCGCGCGGTGTCGGCAATCGAAAAAGCGCCTGCGGCGGCCAGAGCCGAATATTCGCCCAGCGAATGACCGGCGACATAGGCGACCTTTTCCTTCAGGACGAAACCTTCCGATTCCAGCGCGCGGACAATCGACAATGAGACCGCCATCAGCGCAGGCTGGGTGTTGGCAGTCAGCGTCAGATCTTCGTCAGGCCCTTCCCAGATGATAGTGGAGAGCTTCTGACCCAACGCGTCGTCGACCTCTTCGAAAACCGCCCGGGCTGCGGGAAAGGCGTCGGCCAGTTCCTTGCCCATGCCGACAACCTGGCTGCCCTGTCCGGGAAACGTAAATGCCCAACTCATCCCAAATGCCTTTCATCGATGCCGCAGTGGGATCGCCTAACACCATCGAACGAAGGGCAAGTCAAGGGGCAGATCACCATCATAGGTCAGTAGGCCTGTGCGTATTTCTCGCATATTTCCGTGTTGGTCAGGCCGTTCATAATGTCGATCTCACATCGCTTGTGCGCGAGATAAACGTCGATAAAGGTTTCGCCGAATGCAGCTTTCGCCCAGTCGCTGGCTTCCAAACGGTCAAGAGCTGCGACAAGACTGGTCGGCAGTCGGGCGCATCCAGTATCCGCAAGCTGCTCCGGCGTCATATCGTTGGGGTCGCTCTCGGTGATTTCCGGCGTAGCCATGCCTTCGTCGAGACCGTTCAGGCCGGCGTTCAGAAGCGCCGCCATAACCAGGTACGGGCTCGCTGCCGCGTCCGAGACGCGATACTCGAAATGGAACTTCCCCGCGACATCCTTCTCGTCCTGCGGCTTGAAAACCGGGCAAATGCGTACTGCCGCCTCGCGGTCACGATACCCGAAATTGTTGCAGGTCGGGCTCCAGCGATGCGGAGTCATGCGGATGTAGGAGGCAACGGCCGGCGCCGTCATGGACACGATTTCCGGCAGTCGCCGCACGACGCCGGCGATGAACGCGCCAGCCTTTTCGGATACCAAGTGAGGCTTGGTATTATCGAAATCAACCGGATTGCCGTCGACGTCGTGCAACGAGAAGTGCAGGTGTGCGCCGTTGCCGACGCCGTCCGGATCAAGGATTGGCGCAAAGCTCGCCCGCTCGCCAAGGCCATGCGCAACAGCGCGAGTCATTTCTCGCAACACCACGGCGTCGTCACAAGCGCCGATCGCGTCGTTGGGGCCGATCGTAACCTCGCATTGACCGGGACCGTATTCCGGCATGAAGGTGTCGAGTTTCAGACCGACTCGATCAAGGGTCACCATCAGCCTGTCCGGGAACTCGCCCATACGGCGAAAGGCGCGCAGCGCATAGCCGAGACCCGGCTGCGGTCGGCCGCCAGAGTAATGGAATTCGTGCTCGAACGCCGCCTTCAGAATAAGCCCGTGATCCTTTTCCAGCCGCTCGGCGGCGGCTTTTGCCTGTCCGCGCAGGCAGCATTCCCAGGGCTCGTCCTCCAGCGTCATTACGTCGCCGATCACAAAACACTCATTGACGCCGTATTCCGGGATCGCAAGGTCGATCATCGTCGAGTAGTCCGGCCGGATCAAGAGATCCCCCCGCGGACCCCAAGGGCTTGCGGCAATTGGGCCGAAAGAAGTAATCTGAACACAGGTTCCGGTCCAACCGACGCCGGTTTCCGTCCGTAGAACCTTCGCCCGCAACGGCATCGCCTTGCCGCGCAATTGACCCGATATATCGCTGGCCACAACCATCATCAGATCGGTATTCTTGCGGTTGTCCGTCATCGCTTCGTCCCTCGCCCTGGATGAAATTTACGGTTGCAACCTTGTTCCAGATCAGAAGCTCTGAGTAAAGCAGCCGGTTGCAGCGGGAAGCACAATTCCCGCGGCAAACCGCCGCCTCAAA
This sequence comes from Hoeflea sp. CAU 1731, assembly GCF_039888615.1. Lineage (NCBI taxonomy): Bacteria > Pseudomonadati > Pseudomonadota > Alphaproteobacteria > Hyphomicrobiales > Rhizobiaceae > Hoeflea > Hoeflea sp. CAU 1731. The sequence continues at coordinate 30,800 of NZ_JBDQQS010000018.1, forward strand.
AGCAGACAGAACGAAAATTGGATGTCAGAGACAGTCCCGGTATAGCTGTGCGGTGTTTTCCCGAGTCATTTCGACCGGATTGCCGCCAGCCGTGGGGTCGACGATCGCCATTTCAGTCAATTCGTCGATGCGATCTTCGGATACGCCCATCTCCGCCAGCCCGCTTGGAACCCCGAGTTTGGCGCGCAAGTCAACGACATAATCATAAAAGCCGTCAAAACCGCCCTCTATGCCCAGATAGGCGGCGGCCCGCTCGATCCTGTCCTCGATGACCGCGCGATTGAACTGCATCACCGGAGGCATGACGACGGCGTTGGTCATACCGTGGTGGGTATTGTAAACCGCGCCGACGGGATGAGACAACGCATGGATCGCGCCCAGCCCTTTCTGAAAGGCGACAGCGCCCATTGCAGCGGCGCTCATCATGTTGGCGCGGGCTTCCAGATTGTCGGGTTCTGCAAAAACGACTGGCAGGTTTTCCTTGACCAGCCGCATTCCTTCCAGCGCTATTCCCTGGCTCATCGGGTGATAAAAATTTGACGAATAGGCTTCCAGACAATGGGCGAATGCGTCCATGCCGGTACCGACGGTGATCGCCTGCGGCATGCCGCACGTCAGTTCCGGGTCGCAAAGCACCACGGACGGCAGCATCATCGGATGGAAAATGATCTTCTTCACATGGGTTTGGGAGTTCGTAAGAACCCCTGCCCGCCCAACTTCCGAACCGGTGCCGGCGGTGGTGGGGACTGCGAGGTTCGGGGCGATCGCATCGGCGTCGGCGCGCGTCCACCAGTCGCCGATGTCCTCCAGATCCCAGACCGGGATCGACTGACCGGCCATGAGAGCGATGCATTTGCCGAGATCGAGACCCGAGCCACCGCCGAATGCGACGACGCCATCGTGTCCGCCAGCCTTGTAGACTTCAATGCCAGCGGCGAGATTAACATCCGTGGGATTGGGATCGACGTCGGAGAATATGGCGCGTCCGAGACCCGCTTTCTCCAGAAGATCAAGCGCCTGGGCGGTGATCGGCAAGTTGGCCAGGCCACGGTCGGTCACCAGTAGCGGACGCTTAATTCCGGCCTCACCGCAAGCGTCGCCAAGTTCGGCGATACGTCCGGCGCCAAAGCGTATCGGATTGGGGTAGCTCCAGTTTGCAACCATTTTCATCGTTCAGGCTTTCTTCAAATGATAGGATTTCAGGCGCGTCAGATTCTGGTATCCGATAACTGAAAGCGCGCCGCCTTTGCCAGTGTTCTTGCAGCCGGTCCAGCACAGACCGGGATCGAGATAGTCGGCGCGGTTCATGAAAACGGTGCCGGTTTCAATGCGAGCGCCAATCCGGGCGGCGCGTTCCGGATCACGCGTCCACAGCGACGCCGTCAGGCCGAATTCGCTGTCGTTCATCAGCGACACGGCCTCGTCGTCATCAGCGACCTTCATAATACCGACAACGGGTCCGAAGCTCTCTTCCCGCATAACGCGCATATCATGATTCACGTCGGCGAGTATCTGCGGCATGAGATAGGCGCCGCCATCCTGGGGGAAGAGTTGCGGGTCGATCAGCGCCCGGGCTCCGGCTTCAATCGCTTCGGCGGTCTGGGCGCGAACCTCATTGGCAAATCGCAACGTCGCCATCGGGCCGAGCGTCGTCGTCTCTTCGAGAGGGTTTCCCAATGTGTAGCCACTGACGATGGCGACCGCCTTCTCAACGAAGGCGTCGAAAAGCGAGGCGACGACATAAATGCGCTCGATGCCGCAGCAGCATTGACCGGAATTGAACATGGCGCCGTCGATAAGCGTTTCTGCAGCCGCTTCGACGTCTGCGTCATCCATGACGTAGCCTGGATCCTTGCCGCCGAGTTCCAGACCAAGATTTGTGAAAGTCCCGGCCGCGGCGTGCTCTATGGCCCGACCGCCGCCAACCGATCCGGTGAAGTTCACGAACCCGAAGCTCTTTGCTGCGATCAGGCTTTCTGTTGTCTCATGATCCAGAAACACGTTCTGAAATACGTCATCAGGCACGCCAGCCTCGGAGAAGGCTCTTGCCATTCGTTCGCCGACGAGAAGGGTCTGCGTGGAGTGTTTCAATAATACCGCATTGCCCGCAATCAACGCCGGGGCAACCGTATTGATCGCCGTCATGTAAGGATAGTTCCACGGCGCAATGACCAGAACCACACCATGCGGCTCGCGAAGGATACGGCGCTCAAAATTGTCGCTGTTTTCCACGACGATGGGTTGCAAAGCTTCCTCGGCGATGTCCGCCATGTAGCTTGCGCGTTCCTCGAAACCACGGAACTCGCCGCCATAGCGCACCGGGCGTCCCATCATCCAGGCGAGCTCCGGGACGATTTCTTTATTCATCTCGCCGACGCGGGCGACGCCTGCGCGCACGAGCGCAATTCTCTCAGACAACGGTCTCGTAGCCCAGACCCTCTGCGCCTCGGTCGCCCTGTTCACGGCCTCTTTCGCCTCGGAGAGCGACAATACCGGCCGCTCGGCATAGACCGTTTCGTCGATCGGCGATACGCATTGTAGTGTCTTGGTCATATCAAGCTCTTTCGAAGCCGCGCGCGACTTCCCAGTCGGTAACCTTGCGGTCGTATTCTTCCTGTTCCCATTCGGCTGCGCGCACGTAATGGTCGATCACCGCATCGCCAAACGCCGTCCTCAACATGTCGGATTCGTCCAATGCTCGCATGGCGCTGCGCAGAGTGCGCGGCACGGACCGCGCCTTTTCAGACATATAGGCGTCGCCCTTGAACTCATCCTCGAGACTGCGCTTGTTCTCGACGCCGTCGAGGCCTGCGGCCAAGAGGGCTGACATGGCGAGATACGGATTGAGATCGGCCCCGCCGATGCGGCATTCGACGCGCACCGCCTTGCTGCTCTCGCCGCATAACCGGAAACCGGCCGTCCGATTGTCTGTGCTCCAGATCGCCCTTGTCGGCGCGAAAGTGCCCTCGGCGAACCGCTTGTAGGAGTTGATATAGGGCGCCAGAAACCAGGTGATCGCCTCAGCGTTGTGTAAAAGGCCCGCCAGGTAGTTCTGCATCAACTCCGACATGCCGTAGGGACCGTCCGGATCGTAAAACAGCGCGGTCTCGCCGTCGTCGGACCAGAGCGACTGATGGATATGACAGGAATTGCCGGCGGATTGCGTATGCCACTTGGCCAGGAACGTCAGGGCCTTGCCCTTCGCCCAGGCGATTTCCTTGCTGCCGTTCTTTATGAAAACGTGCGAGTCGGCGATATCCAGCGCATCCGAATATCTGACGTTGATTTCTTCCTGGCCGGCGCACGCTTCGCCCTTGGTGCATTCGATCGCGATGCCTGCGCCGTAGAGGCCATTGCGTATCGACCGCATGACCTCCTCTTCCTTTGTGGTCTGGAAGACAGCGTAATCCTGGTTGTACTTGCCGATGGTGGTGAGGCTGCGATAGCCGCCTGCCTGCGCCTCCTCGAAGCTCTGGTCGAACAGGAACAACTCCAGTTCCGGCGCCATATAGGCCATCATGCCCATGTCCTTAAGACGCGCGACCTGCTTCTTCAGCAACGCGCGGGGCGCATGCGGTACTTCCTCATGCGTATGGTGATCCATGACGTCGCACAGCACATAGGCGGTCTTTTCGAGCCAGGGCGTGCGCCGCAGCGTCGTCATGTCCGGCGCCATTGTATAGTCGCCATAGCCGCGCTCCCAACTCGCAGAAGCGTATCCGCTGACGGTCTCCATCTCGAGATCCGTGGCCAGCAGATAGTTGCAGCTGTGGGTTTCCTTGAAGGCGTGCTTGACGAAGTTGTCAGCGTGGAACCGCTTGCCCATCAACCGGCCCTGCATGTCGACCTGCACGGCGACGACCGTGTCGATCTCACCGCTTGCGACCGCGTTTTCGAGCTCCTTGAAGCTAAGATTGCCGGGCATGTGTTCAGCCTTCCGGATTTTGTTCTGTTATCAGTAAATTGCCGCCGGTTTCGCAGAAAACGATTCCGGCGGCAACCGCTTTGTCAAATGCTAGCCGTAGCGGTAGGGCGGACCCGCCTTCTGCATGGTTTCGCGGTATCTCTTGAGGATCTCGACAACCTTCGCGTTACGCGGGCTCTCGGCCGCGATTTCGTCCCAGAATTTCAGGGCCTCATCTTCGACAGTGGTCCATTCCTCTTCCGGAATCGAGGTCAACTCAAGCTTGCCGCCGGTCGTGCGGTAATGCGCCTCACCCCACCAGTACCAATATTGGCGATGATAATGAGAACTGTTGATGCAAAGCATGTAAAGCGTCTGCAGGTTCTCCGGCAGTTCATTCCAACGTTCCTCATTGACGAAATAGGAACCCGCCCAAGCGCCGGAAATGTTGTTGGTGAGGTAGTAGTTGGTCACATCGGCCCATCCGACCGTGTAGTCCTCGGTGATGCCCGACCAGGCAATGCCGTCAAGCTCGCCTGTCTGAACGGCGACCTCGATGTCTTCCCACGGCAGCGTCACCGGCACCACTCCGAAGCGCTGCAGGAAGCGGCCGGCAGTCGGGAATGTGAATACGCGTTTGCCCTTGAGGTCTTCCAGGCTCCTGATCGGATCGACAGTCGCGAAGTTGCACGGATCCCAGGCGCCGGCGCTGAGCCATTTCACGCCTTCGACTTCCGAGTAAGCCTCTTCCCAGATTTCCTTCAGCCCGTACTCGTTGAAGAGCACCGGCACATCAAGGCTGTATCGTGACGCGAACGGGAAATATCCGCCGAACACCGATACATCGACTGGCGCTGCGATGGAGTCGTCGTCGCTTTGCACGGCGTCTATCGTGCCGCGCTGCATGGCGCGAAACAGTTCACCCGTAGGGACAAGCTGGTCGGCGAAGTAGAGTTCGATTTCCATCTGGCCCGCGGCGGCCTTGTTGAACTGGTCGATGGACGGCTTGATCACGTGTTGGGCAAGCGCCGGACCGGCGTAGGTCTGGAGCCGCCATTTGATGGGCGCCTGCGCCTTGACATGGGGGGAAGCGAGTGTGGCGCTGCCGGCGGCGGCCGTGAACAGGCCAGCTTTCTTCAGAAAATTACGTCTGTTGGTCATGGATATTCTCCCGTTTCGAGATGCGCGGACCTTTCCGTCGCTCCTCTTGTTCAGTTGTTCCCTTCTGTCGTGTTCGGCGGCGCGATCTCCTTTTGCAATTAGCGGGCATAGACGTGTTGCGGCAACCAAAGGGCGATCTGCGGAAAGACCATGACGATCGCCAGCGCCAGCAGCATCACAAAAACAAAGGGCACGATGGACCGGTATATGTCGGTCAGCGAAATCTCCGCCGGCGCCATCGCCCGCATTAGGAACAGATTATAACCGAAGGGGGGCGTCATGTAGGCAATCTGGCTGGTAATCGTGTAAAGCACGCCGTACCAGATGAGATCGAAACCGAGCGCATCGACCAGCGGAATGTAAAGCGGCGCGACGATCACAAGCATGGCCGTATCGTCGAGAAATGTTCCCATCAGCAGGAAGGAAAGCTGCATCAGGATGAGGATCTCCCAAGGGCCGAGACCGAGCTGCCCAACGAAAAAGCCCTCGATCGCGCGTACTGCGCCCAGACCGTCAAACACCGCGCCGAAACAAAGAGCCGCCAGGATAATCCACATGAACATGCAGCTCACACCCAGCGTCTTGCGCAGGGTTTCTTCCATGACATGCGCGGTCAGCCGTCGCTTCACGATGGCGGCGAGAGTCGCGGCGAGCGCTCCGACGGCGGAACTCTCGACGAGGCTCGTCACGCCCAACAGGAACAACCCGGTCATGCAGAAAAAAATCAGAATTGGCAGGATGCCGGCCCGCAGCAGCTTAAGCTTCTCGAGCATGGGAATGTCGCGTTCTTCTTCCGAGAGCGGTGGCCCCAGTTCCGGCTGAATGCGACAGCGAATGACGATATAGACGATGAACAGACCAGCCATCATCAAGCCGGGAAAAACGCCTGCCAGCCACAACTGCCCGACCGGCTCTCGGGCGATCATGCCGTAAAGCACGAGTACAACGCTCGGCGGCACGAGGATGCCGAGCGAGCTGCCAGCCTGTACGACCCCGGTGATCATGATCTTGTCGTAGCCACGACGCAGCAACTCCGGCAGGGCAATGGTCGCGCCGATCGCCATGCCGGCCACGCTCAGCCCGTTCATTGCGGAAATCGCCACCATCAGAACCACCGTGCCGATCGCAAGACCGCCGCTCAACGGTCCAAACCAGACATGGAACATCTTGTAGAGATCATCGGCGATGCCTGATTCCGAAAGCATATAGCCCATGTAAATGAAGAGCGGCAACGTCAGCAGCGGATACCACTTCATCAGCTTGACGCCGGCTGAAAAGGCGATCTCCGACCCGCCATCGCCCCAAAGCAGCAGCGAGGCGATCACCGCCACGGCGCCGATCGCCCCAAAGACGCGCTGGCCGGTGAGAAGCATCACCATCATGGACGCGAACATGAGGATGGCGATCATCTCGTAGCTCATCACAGATCAACCCCGCGCACCTTGCAGATGCTCCGGAACATCGAGGCGATTGCCTGAAGCAGCATCATCAGAATGCCGAGGCACATGACGATCTTGATCGGCGCCATATAGGGTCGCCAGGCGGAATAGCTCCTTTCACCATACTCGATGGCGTAGGCGGTGCTGTTGTATCCGCCGTACAGCAGAACGCCGAGATAGAAGATCAGCAGCAATACCGTAAAGCAGTCGACCCAGGCCTTCGTCTTGTCGGACCAGGCGCCATACAGGAGGTCCATGCGCACATGGTCGCCCATCTGCAGCGAATAGGCCCCGCCGAGTATGTAGTATCCGACCATCAGGAACTGCGCGGATTCCAACGTCCAGAGCGGCGGGATGAAAAACGTCTTGGTAAAGGAGGAATAGAGAAGCACGCCCATCATCGCGAAGATGAGATACATGGCGAATCGCCCGACAATGCGATTAAACCGGTCAACGATCCGGATATAGACGACGATGAAGCCGGGCATCAAGAAGCCCTCGCGGGCAAGGATAGTGTTTGGGGAACCGGTCGCCCGAGCGCGGCCATCAACATGGCGACCAATTCGTTGGCCGCGCAAACCTGACCTGCTTCATCTGCAATTAAGTCGTTTCGAACTTCGATCATGACATTGAGCAGGTCGCGCGGCGCGGCGTGAATGTCGATCGTGTGCATGACCCCCTGCCCCGGCCCATAGGGTTCATTGCGGCGGGTCACCTTATCGGTGAAACGCGAGGCGTGATCGAGCATCGCGTCGGCCAGGCGAGCGTCCCAGTCATGCAGTATGCCGAGTTCCACCTCCCGCATTGCGCCGTGATAGACAGGAGTGAAACTGTGAATGGTCACGACGACCGGATGCCGGCCAGCATGCGTCCGCTGCTCAATCGTGTCGGCGACCGTTTCGTGGAACGGTGTGTATATTTCGATGATCCGCCGCTGCTGTTCGAGTTCGGACAGGCAGTGATTGCCAGGCACCTCATATATTTCGCTGATCGCCGGCATAGCGTCATGGGCGCCCGGCGCGCGATTGCAGTCAAAGACGAGGCGCGAAAAGTTCTGCGAAATAAGGGTCGCATCCAGGATTTCAGCCATCGCCATAGCCACCTCGACGGCGCCAGGGTCCCACGCGATATGGCTTTGAAGGACTTCTGGTTCGAGACCTAGCGTGTCGAGAGCCGCCGGAATCCGGTTCGACGCATGTTCACACAAAAGCAGGATGTCGCTGTCGCCGCCGGGATTGGCGACGGAAACCGGTCCGCCATCCGCGACAGTCAGAAGTGACGCATGAGAGGTCAATGCCATTATCCCCTGTTCTGTAAAAATCTGTACAGAATTTCTGGCCTCGTCAATAGGAATCTGAAATTTTCGTTACAATGTTGTGGCACGCTGTGGAATGACGCGATAGCATGTCCCGATCGAGGAAAATACGCAGACGATGGACAAGCCGGTACTTGAACTCATCAGAGACAGATACGACGCTCTGACGCGCACGGAACGTCGGCTGGCCGACGCGCTTCTGGAAAACTACCCCGTCGCCGGCCTGACCAGTATGACACGGCTCGCAGAATGCGCTGGCGTGTCCACGCCATCCGTCCTGCGCATGGCCCAGAAGCTGGGTTTTTCAGGTTTTCCCGACCTGCAGGCCTCGCTCCGCGCCGAACTGGAGGCGACAATCTCCAATCCGATCGCCAAACACGACAGCTGGGCCGAACACGCGCCGAACACCCATATCGTCAACCGCTTCGCCGATGCTGTGATGCAGAACATGCGCGAGACGCTGGGCGCGCTCGATCCAGAGGACTTCGACGCCGTGCGAACGCGACTAGCCGACCGCAAACGCGGCGTCCTCATCGTCGGCGGCCGCATTACGCATGCGCTGGCGCAGTATATGTTCACCCATATGCAGGTAATCCGCGAAAATGTGACGCTGCTGCCTCCAAACGCCAATACCTGGCCGCATTTCGTTCTCAACATTCGCAAAGGCGACGTGCTCGTCGTGTTCGATATTCGGCGTTACGAGAACGATACGCTGAAACTGGCCGACATGGCCCGTTCGAGAGGCGCGTCCATCATCCTTTTTACCGACCGCTGGGGCTCTCCGGTCTCACGTTTCGCCGAGATCCGGTTCAATGTGCAGATCGAAGCGCCGTCGGCCTGGGATTCCTCCGTCGTGACGATGTTCATCGTCGAGGCGCTGATCGCCGCCATCGAGACCGATATCTGGGGTGTGACCAGCCAGCGCATGAAGCAGCTCGAGGGGCTCTTCGACGAGACACGTCTTTTCAAATAGGCCCGCGACTAGCTTCCGCAGGCCTTTGAAATGAGATCGACCGCTTGGATGAAATTGTCCGTTCCACCGGCTGAAACACAGATCTGGAAGACCAAGCCGATTGGATTCACACCGCCATTGAACCGGTTTGGCTTGCAACCTTCGCAAAAACGTGTACAAGCGCGCTGTTCGAAACACCCGGTCAATTGGCTGGGGGCTGAACGGAGGGCCGTCCGCTTCATACCGGACGACAGGAAGAAAAGTCTTCCGGCCTCCCGTGTCTCCGCTCTCGACCGTCTCGAAACGAACGCCTTTCCTGATCCCGCTTGCGCGGTCGGAAGGTCGTTGAGGCTTAGCCGCCTTTGCCGGGTGATGAAATGTAACGAAGGAAAGGCAAGTCATTCATGGCTCTCTACGAACATGTATTCCTTGCCCGGCAGGACGTATCCGGTCAGCAGGTCGAAGCCCTTGTGGAACAGTTCAAGGGTATTATCGAAAGCAATGGCGGATCAGTCGGGCGCATTGAAAACTGGGGACTGAAGTCCCTGACCTACCGCATCAACAAGAACCGCAAGGCGCATTACACGCTGATGAACCTCGACGCACCTTCGGACGCCGTCAAGGAAATGGAACGTCAGATGCGCATCAACGAAGATGTGCTGCGTTACATGACCATCCGCGTCGACGAACTTGAAGAAGGTCCGTCCGCGATGATGCAGAAACGCGACCGTGATGACCGCCGTGGCGGCCGTGACCGTGACGACCGTCCGCGTCGTCCCCGCGAAGACCGCAATTAAAGGAGCCTGACCATGGTAGACATCAATCAGATTCCGACACGGCGCCCGTTTCACCGTCGCCGCAAGACGTGCCCGTTCTCCGGCGCCAACGCTCCGAAGATCGACTACAAGGACGTACGCCTCCTGCAGCGTTACATCTCCGAACGCGGCAAGATCGTCCCGTCCCGTATTACTGCCGTCAGCCAGAAGAAGCAGCGCGAACTCGCCCGTGCGATCAAGCGCGCCCGTTTCCTCGGCCTGCTGCCCTATCTCGTAAAGTAAGGCCAGCAAACACTTGGCCGGGGAACGCCTTGGCTTCGGCCGCCGTGATGGGCGCGGCGGCCTTGAAATAAGAACCCCAAGTTGGGGCGACCGGATATTGAGAGACTGATTCCGGATTTGCCTCTAACTGCTTGAAGAAGCAGGACAGCGAAACGATGAACACCGCGCCTCAATCCATTGTTGTCGGCATTTGCGCCGGAATTGCTTCGGCGATGCTGGTGCTGAGCGCGTTGGCGTTTCCGCTTCTCAATTTTCTCTTCATGTTTCTATCACTCGTTCCAGTGCTCGTCGCCGGAATTGGCTGGTCGAACCGCGCTGGAATCATCTCAGTCTTCATCGGCGCCATAATCTTGGGAATAGCAACCGCTCCTTTTATAGCGGCGTTATTTGCCGGGGCCTTGTTCGCGCCAGCGGCATGGATTGCGCATCTCACCAACCTAGCCCGCCCTGCCGACGAAATCGGCGGACCGGAAGGCGAATTGGCGTGGTATCCTCTCTCGCGTTTATTCCTCTACATTTGTGGAATTTCGGCCGCCCTGTCTTCCCTGCAAATTCTCGCCGTAGGCGACAGTCAGGAAATGCGCGACACCTATTTGATGTTGCTTGAAGAATTTATAGCGCAGACTCCCGAAGCCGAGACTATTCCTCTCAGCTCGATGGAAGCCGCAATAGACCAATTCCTCGCAATCATGCCGTTCCTGCTTGGCGCTTTCTTAGTGCTGCTGCTCTTTTTCGGTTGGTATGTGTCGGCGAGGCTTGCGGATAAATTCGGGCGATCTAAGCGGCCCCGCGACGATCTTCCCGCTCACCTTCGTATGCAGCCAATTGCAATACCCATCCTCGGCGCAGGGCTTATTGTCTACTTTGTAGGCGGCGGCCTGTCTGCAGCCGGATTGGCGATCACGGGCGCCTTTACCGCCGGTTTCACCCTGTCCGGCCTCGCCATGCTGCACTTTGCGACCCGAGGAAAACCCTGGAGATTGCTGCTTCTCTGGTTTGCTTATGTTGTGGTCTTCATCGCTTCGATGATGCCGCTCGTGGCCTTCTTCATCGCCGGCCTGTTCGGGACTACCCGGACATCAGCTCAGACATCCCCAAACAAGAACGACACAACCACCTGAAAGGACTTATACAATGGACGTCATTCTTCTTGAACGCGTGGCCAAGCTCGGCCAGATGGGCGACACCGTCAAGGTGCGCGACGGTTACGCACGCAACTATCTCCTGCCGCAGGGAAAAGCGCTACGAGCCAGCGAAGGCAACAAGGCCCGTTTTGAGTCGGAACGGGCGCAACTCGAAGCGCGCAACCTCGAACGCCGCGGCGAAGCACAGCAGGTTGCCGACAAACTTGAAGGTTCGTCCTTTATCGTTGTGCGCGCCGCCGGCGAAACCGGCCAGCTCTACGGCTCGGTCGCAGCCCGCGATGTTGTTGAAATTCTCGACAACGAAGGTTTCAGTATCGGCCGCAATCAGGTCGAGCTGCAAAACCCGATCAAGACCATTGGACGGCACGACGTCATCATCTCTCTTCATGCTGAAGTCGAGGTGAAGATCGAGCTCAACGTCGCTCGCTCCTCCGACGAAGCCGAAAGACAGGCCAAGGGAGAAGACCTGACCTCCGCCGAAGCCATTTACGGCGTCGATGAAGAAGAAGACATCAACGCCGAGGAACTTTTCGAGGAAGGCGTTGAATTTGAAACTGCTGAATCCGACGAGCTTGGCGAAGATGCTGCGGAAGAAGCAGACGACACTGCGGAAGACGAAGAAAAGGCCTGAGGACACGTATCTTGGCGGCTATCTCAATGCCCGGTCAATGACCGGGCATTTTTATGTTGTGGCGTAAGTAACACAGTCTGACGCATGATACTGGATTATCAGCTTTTTCATTGTTACAGTCGCTCCAAACAATGCCGAAATTGTTCGGCGACAGAGACTGACAAGCACGAGGCCTTTTGTCGTGGACCGTTTTCTTGAGCGATTGATAAACCGACTGGTCAAGTCGGGAAATTTGACCGTAACTTTTGCAGGAGGAAGGACGAGCAAGTTTGGAGACGGTGCGGGACGACCGGTTCATGCCCGCCTCAATAGCAAGAATGCCGAACGAAAGATTCTGCTCGATCCGTCACTCAAGTTCGCCGAAGCCTTTATGGACGGCGACATCGACATGGTCCAGGGCGATATCTATGATTTTCTCGAGTTAATTTTCGAGAATGCGGGTTCCAACGCCACCACCTCTTCGACCTGGCTCAAGGTTGTGGACGGCCTGCGCCGCGCCGTGTCCCATCTCGGTGACTGGAACACGCTCGGTCGCTCGCGGGCGAATGTCCAGCATCACTATGATCTGTCCGGCGAACTGTACGACCTGTTTCTCGATCCGGATCGTCAGTATTCCTGCGCCTACTATGAAAAGCCGGATTTCGATCTTGCCGCTGCCCAGCTCGCCAAGAAAAAGCATATCGCGGCAAAACTCTACCTGGACCGGGACGATCTTTCGGTACTCGATATCGGGTCCGGTTGGGGCGGCATGGGGCTTCACCTCGCCCGCGAATTCAATGCCCGCGTCACGGGGGTGACCCTGTCCGATGAACAGTTCAACGTATCGAACCGCAGGGCGCGCGACGAAGGGCTTGCAGCACAGGCAGAGTTCAAGCTGCTGGACTATCGCAAGATAAAGCAGAAATTCGACCGGATTGTTTCGGTCGGCATGTTCGAACATGTCGGAAAGAAACACTACCAGACCTATTTCAACAAATGCGCCAAGATACTCGACGATGACGGCGTCATGCTACTGCACACGATCGGCCAGACCCATCCGCCCTCGCCGACGAACGCATTCATCAAAAAGTACATTTTCCCGGGCGGATACATTCCGTCATTATCTGAAATGCTGCCGGCCATCGAGCGGTCCGGCCTCGCAGTGACCGATGTCGAGATACTGAGGCTGCATTACGCCGAAACGCTCAAGGCCTGGCGCGACGCCTTCATGCAGAACCGCGACAAGGCGAAAGAGCTTTACGACGAACGTTTCTGCCGCATGTGGGAATTCTATCTCGCGTCGTCCGAATCGGGTTTCCGCCACCAGGACCTCGTTGTCTTCCAGATTCAGATGGCGAAGAGGGTTGATACGCTGCCGATCGTACGCGATTACATCACCGAGATGGCGCACGCGCCTGCCAGGATGGCCCCGGCGGCCTCCCCCGCCGCTGTGAGAGAGCCCGTCGCGGCGAAGTAGCATTTTTTCTATTCCTTTGAGATGGAGCTGATTCGCTATCCGGCCCCGACTGTGGCGCAAACACTGAAAAGTCTTCAAGGTCTCGCCACTTCATCGCTGTAATTTTGATTCCCTTTCAACTGTCAAACAGAATCAGCTATCAATTGTATATCCACATGAGGCTTGTGGACATTGAGCATGGCTCGACCATTTTTCGGTTTTCGCCTGATTTTGTGCCTATACCGGTCGCCCGTAAGGCAGATGATTTCCAGCGTGATCACGGCGCACCATACCGCCAGGTGAACCGGCCCGAACATGTACGGGCCTAGTGAAGAAGGGATATTATGAGCGACCCGGCAAGACGCATCGACCAGAGCGCCAACAACAATAACAGCATCTACCGCGAGGCGCCTGGAAACATCGAAGCCGAACAGGCGCTGCTGGGCGCCATTCTCGTTAACAACGACGCCTATTACCGTGTTTCTGACTTCCTGAAGCCGATCCATTTGCACGAGCCGCTTCATCGCAAGATTTACGAGGTCGCCGGCGAAATCATCCGCATGGGTAAAACGGCCAACCCGGTCACCATCAAGACGTTCCTCCCGGCGGATGAAAAGGTTGGCGAGATGACGATTGCGCAATATCTTGCGCGTCTCGCAGCCGAAGCCGTCACCATCATCAATGCGGAAGACTATGGCCGCGCCATCTACGACCTGGCGCTGAGGCGCGCACTGATCACGATTGGCGAGGACATGGTCAACATCGCTTTCGACGCGCCATTGGACATGCCGCCCCAGAGCCAGATCGAAGACGCCGAGCGCCGGCTTTTCGAACTCGCCGAGACTGGACGCTATGACGGTGGGTTTCAGAGTTTCAACGACGCCGTCGCGCTCGCTATCGACATGGCCGGAGCCGCCTATCAGCGTGATGGCGGGCTTTCGGGCATTTCCACCGGCATTCACACGCTCGATCGCAGGATGGGAGGCCTCCAGCAGTCCGACTTGATCATACTGGCCGGGCGTCCGGGCATGGGCAAGACCTCTCTTGCAACGAACATTGCGTACAATATCGCCAAAGCCTACAGGGCCGAAGTGCAAGCCGACGGTTCATCCAAGGCCGTCAACGGCGGCGTCGTCGGCTTTTACTCTCTGGAAATGTCGTCAGAACAGCTCGCGACCCGCATCATTTCAGAGCAGACGGAGATCCCCTCTTCCAAAATTCGCCGGGGCGAGATCACGGAAGCCGATTTTGAACTTCTCGTGGGCTGCTCCCAGGAGATGCAGAAGGTGCCGCTCTTCATCGACCAGACAGGCGGCATTTCGATCGCCCAGCTTGCAGCGCGCGCGCGCCGGCTGAAACGCCAGCGCGGTCTCGACCTGCTGGTCATCGACTATGTGCAGCTCATGACAGGCTCAAAGAAGTCGAATGACAATCGCGTGCAGGAAATCACCGAGATCACGACAGGGCTGAAGGCGCTTGCCAAGGAACTCGCGGTGCCGGTCATTGCCTTGTCGCAGCTGTCGCGTCAGGTGGAAAACCGAGACGACAAGCGCCCGCAGCTTTCCGACCTTCGCGAATCGGGTTCGATCGAGCAGGACGCCGACGTAGTGCTTTTTGTCTACCGCGAGGAATATTACGTCAAGAATCAGGAACCGCGCCGAACGCCAGAAGAAGTCTCGGGCAACATCAAGACCGAGGAATATCTGCGCTGGGAAGAAAAGATGGTGAAGGTGCGCGGCACGGCCGACGTCATCGTCGCGAAACAGCGCCATGGCCCGACCGGCACAGTGTCACTCGGCTTCCAGGACGAGTTTACGCGCTTCTCCGACCTTGCAGACAGTTCCTATTCGCAATACAGCCATGAATAACATGAACAGGCAGCGGATTGGCTGAACTATTGAACGCTGACGAAATCGAAGGCGCGATTGCTGGCGATGACGACTACGGGGCGCGACTGACTGTCAACCTCGATGCGCTGGTTGAGAACTGGCGGAGCTGCCGCGCAATGAGCGGCAACGCGCGTTGCGCGGCAGTCGTCAAGGCGGACGCCTATGGGCTTGGCGCTGTCCAGGCGAGCAACGCTCTCTATGAAGCGGGCTGCAGGGACTTTTTCGTCGCGACGGCGCGTGAGGGCGCCAAATTGCGTCCATATACGCCGGACGCACGCATCTATGTCATGAACTGCATGCTCCCGGGCATCGAGACGATTTGCCGAGTGGGCGAACTGGTTCCGGTTCTCGCATCAATGGAACAGGTTGTCAGGTGGTCGGCTCATTGCATCGAGATGGACGATCATCCCTGCGCCCTTCAGGTCGATACTGGTATGAACAGGTTGGGGGTAACCGTCGAGGAAGCGCTGGATCTCGCCAACGACGTCTCGCGTCCGGCCGGTTTCGCGCCGGTGCTGGTAATGAGCCATCTCGCCAGTTCCGACGATCCGGACCATCCCCAGAACGCAGCTCAACTGGAGCGGTTCCGTCGGGTCGCGGACGCCTTCGCCGGAGTTGAAGCAAGCCTGGCCGCATCCGCCGGCATCCTGCTCGGGCCGGACTATCACTTTGATCTGACTCGTCCGGGCATTGCCCTTTATGGCGGGCGGGCGGCGAATCAGGGCAACACACCGCTCAAAATGGTCGCCACCGCCGAAGCGCGCATCATGACTATCCGCCAGGCCCACGCCGGCGAGACGGTTAGTTACGGCGCAACCGTGGAGCTTTCGCGGGACAGTCGCATCGCAGTGTGTTCCATCGGATACGCCGACGGCTATCTGCGTTCCGTCTCGGGGTCGGGCGTTCCGTTACGCGATGTAATCGAAAACGGCGCCAGCGGATGGATCAACGGTCAGGCGGCGCCGGTTCTCGGACGCGTGACCATGGACATCACCGCCTTCGACATCACCGACCTGCCCGCAGGCAGCGTTGCGGCCGGGGATTTCATCGAACTGTTCGGGCCGAACATACCGGTAGACGACGTTGCCGATGCGGCTGGCACCATTGGGTACGAGGTTCTGACGTCGCTCGGCAATCGATACCGCCGCCATTACATTCGGCAGCAATCGGAACCCTCCGGCGATGGCTAAAGCCAAAGCACGCTTCGTTTGCCAGAATTGCGGGGCCGTTTACGGGCAATGGGCAGGTCGGTGCGACAATTGCGGCGAGTGGAACACCATCGTCGAAGACAACCCCACCGCCGGGATCGGCGGAGGTCCGCAGCGCAAGGCAAGAAAAGGACGCCCTGTTGCGCTGACGCCGCTTTCCGGGGAAATAGAGGACGCGCCGCGCATCTCGAGCGGCATTGCCGAACTCGATCGCGTGACCGGCGGCGGCTTTGTGCGCGGCTCGGCCATGCTTGTCGGCGGCGATCCCGGCATCGGCAAATCAACCCTGTTGATGCAGGCGGCCGCAGCCCTCTCCCGCAACGGCCATAGTGTCATCTATGTTTCCGGAGAGGAAGCAACAGCCCAGGTCCGGCTACGCGCGCAAAGGCTCGGCGCAGCCGACAGCAATGTCATGCTGGCGGCTGAAACCAATGTCGAGGACATTCTTGCCACGCTTGATCAGAACAAACGTCCGGATTTCGTGATCGTTGATTCCATCCAGACGCTCTGGAGTGATTTCGCGGACTCGGCGCCGGGAACGGTTACTCAGGTGCGTACGGGCGTACAGGCAATGATCCGCTTCGCAAAGCAGACCGGCGCAGCGGTCGTTCTCGTCGGGCATGTCACCAAGGACGGCCAGATCGCCGGACCGCGGGTGGTCGAACATATGGTCGACGGCGTGCTGTATTTCGAAGGCGACAGGGGCCACCACTACCGAATTCTGCGCACCGTCAAGAACCGCTTCGGGCCAACTGACGAGATTGGCGTGTTCGAAATGTCAGACGCAGGTCTGCGTGAGGTCGCAAACCCGTCCGAATTGTTTCTTGGCGAACGAAACGAGAAGGCGCCGGGCGCCGCGGTGTTCGCAGGCATGGAAGGCACGCGGCCGGTTCTGGTGGAAGTCCAGGCTCTGGTGTCTCCCTCGCCGCTCGGTACGCCGCGGCGCGCCGTGGTCGGATGGGATTCAGCGCGCCTTTCGATGATTCTTGCCGTCCTGGAATCCCATTGCGGCGTCCGGCTCGGTCAGCATGACGTCTATCTCAACGTCGCCGGCGGGTATCGGATCACGGAACCCGCGGCGGATCTTGCGATCGCCGCCGCCCTGGTGTCTTCGCTTGCCGGCTTGGCCCTGCCCGCCGATTGCGTCTATTTCGGCGAGATCAGTCTTTCCGGGGCCGTGCGCCCGGTTGCGCATACGCTGCAGCGACTCAAGGAAGCCGAAAAGCTCGGATTCGCACAGGCTGTGTTGTCCGGAGGCTCCGCTGATATGCCTGCCAGACCCCACGGAGAATGGAGATTTGTTGAAAACCTGTCCGATCTGGTGGCGCGCATAGCCGGATCGGATATCCGGGATTTGCAAGACGTCGGGGAATAGAATAGTCAGAACCGGAGACGCCGGGTAAGGACCCTGCGCAGTACCAGGCTTTTCGATTGCATCGCGAGGTTGATTCAATATGCCGATTACCCTGCTGGACGGATTAGTGCTTGCCGTTACCCTGTTCTCGGCCGTGCTCGCCATGGTCAGAGGATTCTCACGGGAAGTTCTCGCCGTCGTGTCATGGGCGGCTGCCGCCTTTGCCGCATACAAGTTCTATCCAACGCTCCTGCCGTTCGTGCAGCAATATGTTTCGAATGACGATGTGGCGTTGATAATTTCGGCCGCGGCCATTTTTATCGTGGTGCTGATCGTCGTTTCCATTATTACGATGAAGATCGCCGATTTCATAATCGACAGCCGGATTGGCGCGCTCGACCGTACGCTGGGTTTCCTGTTCGGCGCGGCGCGTGGCATCCTGCTTGTGGCGGTAGCCATGCTGTTCTTCAACTGGCTCGTTGCGCCGCCACAGCAGCCGCAATGGGTTGCGGACGCCAAGTCGAAACCGATGCTGGATTCGCTTGGGGATCAGCTTGTTAACCTGCTTCCCGAAGACGCCGATTCATCGATTATCGAACGGCTGCGCGGAACAGAAACGGGTTCTGACGATGAGGCTCAAATCAGTGACTCAGACGCAACAGACAGCAACTGAACACGAGGCTGACTGCTTCCGCGACGAATGCGGTGTTTTCGGTATTTTCGGAAAGCCGGACGCCGCCGCGGTCGTGACGCTTGGCCTGCATGCCCTGCAGCATCGGGGCCAGGAAGCAGCCGGCATTGTCTCGTTTGACGGAAAGCAATTTTCGGTCGAGCGACATGTCGGCCTGATCGGCGACACCTTCACCAAACAGTCTGTCATGGACCGGCTTCCCGGCAGCCGCGCTATCGGCCATACTCGCTATTCCACAACCGGTGGCGAGGGTCTGCGCAACGTGCAGCCTCTTTTCGCGGAATTCGCAGGCGGCGGATTCGCCATCGCGCACAACGGCAATCTGACAAATGCGTTGACGAAACAGCGCGAACTGCAAAAACGCGGCGCGATCTTTTCGTCGACTTCGGATACCGAGACCGTGCTGCATCTCATTGCTGTGAGCGAGCGAGATCGTATCGTGGAGAAATTCATCGACGCCGTTACCCAGTTGGAAGGCGCGTTCTCCTTCGTCGGCCTGTCCGGCAAAAAGATGATCGGCGCGCGCGATCCGCTGGGCATCCGCCCTCTCGTGCTCGGCGATCTCGACGGCGCATACATACTCGCCTCGGAAACCTGCGCGCTCGATATCATCGGAGCGCGTATCGTCAGGGACATCCAGCCGGGCGAGGTCATCGTCCTCACCGAGGAAGGCCCCCGCAGCTATTTTCCGTTCGAAAAGACCAACCCGCGCTTCTGCATATTCGAATATGTCTATTTTGCGCGTCCTGACTCCACGATTGAGGGGCGCAACGTCTACGAGGTGCGCAAAAAGATCGGACAGGAACTGGCCCGCGAGGCGCCAGTCAACGCAGACATGGTCGTCCCGGTGCCGGATTCAGGCACCCCGGCGGCAATCGGCTTCTCCCAGGAAGCCGGGATACCATTCGATCTGGGGATTATCCGTAACCATTACGTGGGACGGACCTTCATTCAGCCGCAATCTGCTATACGCCACATGGGCGTGAAACTGAAGCACAACGCCAATAGATGGGCGATCAAGGACAAGCGGATCGTGCTAGTGGACGATTCCATCGTCCGGGGCACGACGTCGCAGAAAATTGTCCAGATGGTGCGTGATGCGGGCGCCGCGGAAGTGCATATGCGCATTGCGTCGCCTCCCACGTCCGCGTCTTGTTTCTACGGCGTTGACACGCCTGAGAAATCCAAACTGCTCGCCTCGCGCATGTCGATCGAGGAGATGCGCGATTTCATCCGCGTTGATTCCCTTGCGTTTCTGTCGATCAACGGCCTTTATCGCGCCGTAGATGAACCGCAGCGCAACGATCAATGTCCGCAATTCTGCGATGCGTGTTTTACAAGCGACTATCCGACGGCGTTGACCGATCAGGAACAATCGGATTCCACACGCGTCCTCTCCCTGCTCGCAAATAACGGGTAATCACAAATGACAGACCTGACGGGCCGTATAGCTCTGGTCACCGGAGCCTCCCGGGGAATCGGATATTTCACGTCGCTTGCGCTCGCCGATGCAGGAGCGCATGTCATCGCCGTCGCCCGCACCGTTGGAGGCCTCGAGGAGCTGGACGATGCAATTCGAGAACAGGGACGCGGATCGGCGACACTGGTCCCGCAGGATCTCCTTGACATGAAAGCGATCGACAAGCTGGGAGCAGCCATATTCGAACGCTGGGGCAAGCTCGACATTCTTGTCGCCAACGCCGCAATTCTGGGCACGCTCTCCCCCGTCGGCCACTACGAAGCGCGCATATTCGACAAAGCGATGAACACCAATGTCAATGCGACCTGGCGCGTGATTCGAACTGTCGATCCTTTGCTCGCGAAATCTGACGCCGGTCGCGCCGTCATTGTAACATCCGGAGCGGCCCACAGTTGCAGGCCCTTTCACGGTCTCTATGCGTCGAGCAAGGCCGCCGTGGAGGCGCTGGCGCGCTGCTGGGCGGCGGAGACGATCAACAGCCCGCTGCGCGTGAATTGCGTCAATCCCGGTCCGACGCGCACCGCCATGCGCGCGCTCGCCATGCCCGGGGAAGATCCAATGACCTTGCCGCATCCGTCGGAAATCGCTGGCAGTCTCGTTGCATTATGCGATCCAGAGCTAACCGAAACCGGGATGTTCTTTGACGTCCCCGAAGGGCGCTTCAAGGCTTTTCAGGCTCCGAATTGAAGCAGCAGCCGTTGAAAGACGACGCGTATTCGTCTATTTTGTGCGTTGCAACATCAGCACCATGGATGATCCGTAGCGTGAAAATTGATTCATATATATCAATTAACTAACTGTATTCGCACGACAAACATAAATCGGCTTCGGCTGGCCAGACACGGTTTTGCGATACAATCTCGGTTTCAGTATTTTGCAAACGCAAAAACGACCGAGTATATACTTGTTCGATATATATTGAGTCACTATATAGCCGCGAAGCATGCACTCGCTCGCGACTTCTCGCCGCAAGCGTCAGTACCGGACCCGACAATTAATGAACGTACGCACCCTCTGCCTGGCCATACTGCATTTCTCCGAAGCCACCGGTTACGAGATCAAGAAGATGTCGACTGAAGAGCATTTCTCCTTTTTCGTCGACGCCAGCTTCGGATCGATCTATCCAGCCCTTTCCCGCCTGCAGGACGATGGATGCGTCACAGTGCGCGAGGAGTTTGAGTCCGGAAAGCCGTCGCGCAAAGTGTATTCCATCACCGACAAGGGTCGCCAGGAATTGCATGAATCGCTTCGCGTACTTCCCCGACGCGACTCTTTCAAATCCGAATTTCTGCTGATGGCCATGTGCGCTGAAATACTCGATCGGGAGACGATCGTCCGGGCGATCGACCGCCACGTGAAGGACATGGAAGCCGAAATCGAGATGCTCGATCAGATTCTCGAACATTGCGACAACACTTCTGGCGGCAAAATCTGGGTCGCTAAATTCGGCCGCCAGGTCAAGCAGCAGGCGCTCGAATACTTCATCAAACACCGTCACGAACTCGAAGCGCTCGTCCCAGACAACCAAGCGCAAGCCGCCGAATAGAGCATTACAGGAACGCAACCATGGCTTTTCGCATCAAAGGTTCGCACATTACCGCGCTGATAATTGCCGGCGCAGTGATCGGATGGATGTCGTCGGGCGAGATCATCGTCGGCGGCCACGCCGACTCGCCTCACGCCGTTGCGCCGCCGGCCGAACGTCAGGAAAATCAGGACGACCTTTTCAAGGTCCGCTTCGTCACCCTCGAGCCCGAACAGCGGTTTGAGACATTACTGTTACACGGCCGCACTTCTGCAAAGTCGGTGATATCCGTGCGCGCCGAAACGAACGGCACACTGCATGAGCGCTTCGTGGAAAAAGGTGATGTGGTGGAGGCCGGAGATCCGGTTTGCCGGCTCGATCCGGGCGTCAGGGACACCGACATCCTTCAGGCCGAGGCAGCGCTGGAACAGGCCAAATTCGATTATGACGGCGCGCTTAAACTGAAGGAAAAGGACTACATTTCGGACACCCGCGTCAAGGCGCTGAAATACGCCATGGACAACGCAGCCGCCCGGTTGGCCTCCGCAAAGCATGAAATGTCGCATGTGGAGATTGAAGCCACGGCGTCCGGCATTGTCACCGACCCGATTGCTGAAATCGGCAGCCATCTTTCGAACGGCGATGTCTGCGTGACCCTGATCGATCCGGATCCGATGCTCTTTGTCGGACAGGTTTCCGAACGGCATGTCGGGGACATCGGCATTGGCTACGACGCAGAAGTATCAATGATCACCGGAGAAAAGGTCGATGGCAAGATCAGCTATGTCGCGCCCGCCGCAGACTCCGCGACACGCACCTTCCTGACGGAAATCGAACTTCCCAACAGCGACGGCAAGCTGCGCGACGGCGTTACTGCAACAACGACGATAAAGCTTGAAGGCTCGGAGGCATACAAAATCGCTGCGTCCTGGCTCACTCTCGACGACAATGGGGTCCTTGGAGTAAGAACGGTGGACAGCGACAATGTCGTCGCCTTCAATCCGGTCAAGATCGTCGCCCACACGCCTGAAACCATGTGGGTGACCGGGCTTGCGCCTGGAGCTCGCGTCATCACACTCGGACAGGACTATGTGATCGCGGGTCAGACCGTGGAGCCGGTTCCGGCCGAGATTGCCCGGCAAGTTCCCGCGAAGGCTGATGCTCGCTCATGACTTCTGCGCTCCAATCCATCATCACAAGGCCGAAAACGGTCCTTGCGCTCATGGTTTTCATGATCGCGGCCGGAATAATGTCCTACATTGGCATCCCGAAAGAGGCGAATCCGGACATTGACGTTCCGGTGTATTATGTCTCGATCACTCAGCAAGGTATTTCTCCCAACGACGCCGAACGCCTGCTGGTGCGGCCGATGGAAACGACGTTGCGCGGGCTCGACGGACTGAAGGAACTGACCGCGATCGCGTCTGAAGGACACGCCGGCATCGTACTTGAGTTCAATGTCGAAACTGAAGCCGATGAGGTGCTCGCCGACATACGTGACAAGGTCGATCAGGCTCAGGCTGATTTGCCTGAAGAAGCAGACGAACCGACGATCACCGAAACGAATTTCGCACTCCAGCCGACGATTATCGTCACGCTGTCGGGCGACGTTCCCGAACGCACTCTGACCCATCTCGCGCGCCGCCTGAAGGACGAAATCGAAGCAGTTTCAACTGTTCGCGAAGCCGAGCTGATGGGAGACCGGGAAGAACTTCTCGAGGTCATTCTGGATCTCATGAAGCTGGAATCCTACGACATCACGCAGGATGAGCTCCTGAATGCGCTTTCGCAAAATAACCAGCTTGTTGCGGCAGGGTTTATCGACGATGGCAACGGTCGCTTCAATGTCAAGGTGCCTGGGCTCGTGGAGAACGCCGAGGATGTCTACAATATTCCGATCAAGCAGAACGGCGAAGGCGTCGTGACGCTTGGCGAGGTTGGCGAAATCCGACGCACCTTCACGGATCCCTCCATCTTCACACGGGTGAACGGCCAGCCGGCGATTTCCATCGAAGTCACCAAACGCATCGGCACCAATATCATCGAGAACAATGACGAGGTGCGCCGGGTCGTTGCCGAGTACACAAAAGACTGGCCTCAGTCGATCCATGTCAACTATTTGCTCGACCAGTCGAGCTTCATCTTTGAAGTTCTGGGGTCGCTGCAATCGTCGATCATGACCGCAATTTTGCTGGTCATGATCTGCGTGGTCGGAACGCTTGGACTACGCTCCGGATTGCTTGTTGGCCTCGCCATCCCCGGCTCGTTCATGCTCGCCTTCCTGATTCTCGCCAGCCTCGGCATGGTGGTGAACATGATGGTTATGTTTGGCATGGTGCTGACCGTCGGAATGCTGGTCGACGGCGCGATCGTCGTGACCGAATACGCCGACCGCAAGATCGCGGAAGGCATGAAGCCGGCCGCCGCCTACCAGCGGGCGTCGAAGCTGATGTTCTGGCCTGTGGTGTCCTCTACGGCAACAACGCTCGCCGCTTTCCTGCCGCTGCTTCTATGGCCTGGCGTGTCCGGGGAGTTCATGAGCTACCTGCCCCGCATGGTGATCATCGTTCTCACGGCGTCTCTGCTCACAGCCCTGGTCTTTTTGCCGGTTACCGGAACATTGTTCGCTCAAATCGCTGCGGTGGTTTCCAAGCGGTCCAATGCGATCCTCGCCTTGTTCGTGGCCGCAATTGCCGGCGTATTCGCCTTTGTCGGTCCACTTGCACCGTTGGGGTTCACCATACAGGCTACGGGTACAGCGCTGACAGCGGCGATCGCATTGTTTCTGACTTACCGCATATCGAAGTTCATCGCCAACCGGCGTCGCGACCACGCCGTTTCAGAAGCGGACAACGTTGCGATGATGCTGTCTTCGGATTCGAAGCTGGACATCGCCAAAGTGCCGGGCTTCACGGGCGGCTATCTGCGCTTTCTGAACCTCGCTGTCGGATCACTTGCAGGCAACATCGCGGTTATCGTCGTCATCATCGCCGCCACCATAGGCAGCTACATGTATTTCGGCGCCAACAACCAGGGCGTCGAATTCTTCGTGGATGAAGAGCCGGATGTTGCGATCGTGCTGGTATCGGCACGCGGCAATCTCTCCGCCCGCGACATTCGCGATCTTGTCGCAGAGGTCGAGTATGAAGTGCTCAGGATCAATGGCATTGAAAACGTCGTGATGACCGCAACTGCTCCCGGCGGCGGCGGTAGTGGCGGCCCGCAGATAATCGGCGGCGTCCAGGACAAGCCGGCCGATGTCGTGGGCGAATTGCAGATTGAACTCGCAGACTATTGCTGCCGGCGCAAGGCGGTCGACATCTTCGAGGATATCCGTCAGAGAACAGCCGACATCGCCGGCGTCAAGGTGGAAGTGCGCAAGATCGAAGGCGGACCGCCGACCGGCAAGGATGTGCGTCTCGAAGTGAAATCGACGGACTACGACACGATGGTTGAAACCGTTGGCCGCATCCGCGAGCAGTTCGACGCCATGGAGATGCTCACCGATCAGGAGGACGCTCGCCCGCTTCCGGGCATCGAGTGGGAGATTGACGTCAATCGCGAACTGGCGGGACGTTATAATGCCGGTATCGTCCAGGTCGGATCGATGGTCCAACTCGTCACCAACGGTGTCCTGATCGGCTCTTATCGACCAGACGACTCCCAGGACGAGGTCGATATTCGCGTGCGCCTGCCGGAAGAAGAACGCACGCTCGACCAGTTCGAGGTCTTGCGTCTGAGGACCGCCAACGGCCAGGTTCCCCTCGCGAACTTCATCACCATGGGCGCCCAGCACAAGGTTTCATCGATCACAAGACGCGACGGGCTATACGCCATGGACGTCAAAGCCAATCTCGGAGAGGACGTCATGGTCGATGGACGTCCTGCAACGGCTGACGACGCGGTCAAGGAAGTCCAGAAATGGCTGGATACGCAGACATTCCCAGAAAGCGTGCAGTTGCGTTTCCGGGGTGCTGACGAGGAGCAGCAGGAGGCGAGCGAATTCCTTGGCAAGGCCGCCATGGCCGCGCTGTTCATGATGTTCGTCATCCTGCTTACCCAGTTCAATTCGTTCTACCAGACGATCCTGACGCTCTCGACGGTCATTCTGGCGGTCTCGGGCGTGCTGATCGGCATGGTGGTGACCTCACAGCCCTTCTCCATCATCATGACCGGCACAGGCATCGTCGCGCTCGCGGGCATCGTGGTGAACAACGCGATCGTGTTGATCGACACATTCAACCGGATGCGCGAGGAAGGCGTGACCGATACGCGTGAAGCCGCCCTCAAGACTGCGGCCCAGCGACTTCGTCCAATCATGCTGACGACTATCACGACCATCCTTGGCCTGGTGCCGATGGCGTTGCAGATCAACATGGACTTCTTTAGTCAGACGATCTCCGTCGGCGGCATCACCGCGATCTGGTGGGTCCAGCTATCAACCGCGATCATCTTCGGCCTGGCTTTTTCGACCATGCTGACCCTGGTCATGATCCCGGCAATGCTGGCCATGCCCGACAATATCAGGCGACTGTGGGGTCGGATCACCGGCAACGCCTTCGTTCCGCAACCCGCCTATGCTGGTGTCGGAAGCGTGACCTCGGACGATGGCGATGAGAGACCGGAACGTCGTCCGCACAATGACGACATGCCGGCGAGACGGCCTGACGCAGCGGAATAAACCGAAGAGTTTCTCAAGGGCGCGACTGGAATGTGGGCTGAATGGCCCGCATTTTCCGTTCCGTGCAAGGCTCCATTACAGGCGTTACTCTTTGCGAGAATCATTTGGCTCGACCCGGTAACCAAGCGGGAACAGACGGAGACCCGTCAGATCCTGAACGAGACCCCACAAACCTTTCGGCGCCACCAGCATAACCGAAATCGCTATCGCTCCAAGCACGATCAGGTAAATTGATCCGAGGTCGGCCAGTGTCTCGCGCAGAAGGAAAAATGCGACCGTGCCGATAATTGGGCCTTCCAGAGATCCAATTCCCCCGATCACGACGATGAAAATCACATAGGCGGTCCAGTCATTGACGCTGAACGCCGCATCGGGAGAGATCCTCAGCTTTTGCAGAAAAATCAGCGAGCCAACAAGCGTCGTCAGGCCGCCAACGACGACGTAAACGACGAATTTTGAACGCCAGATATCTATGCCGAGGGAGGAAGCGGCAAGCTCATTGTCACGAATGGCCGTCAGCGCCAGCCCGTTGCGCGACCGCAGAAACAAGTATGCGATGGCCACAACCGCAGCGGCGCATCCAAGCGTCAGCCAGTAGCTGGTCGCCTCGCGCGCATCGCGTCCGTCGGCAAGCGAGCGCACCACATCCACCGGCAGCGAAATCCCGGACCCTCCGCCAAGCGCGCTCACCTGGGCGAAACCCAACCGAAACACCTCGGCAATAACCCAGGTTCCAATCGCGAAATAAGCGCCACGAAGCCGAAAAATAAGCGCGGCGACCGGTATCGCGACGATCGCTCCGATCACTACGGAAAGTCCAATGGCCGTGAACGGATGAAGCCCGCCGAATACCGTCAGCGCGAACAGTACATATCCGCCCAGGCCGACATAGGCCTGCTGCCCAACGGAGACGAGGCCAGCATATCCGGCAAGCAGGTTCCACAGCATCGCCAGCGAGAGATAGAGGTATATTTCGCCGAGCAGCCTCAGATCGGCCCGACCCATCCACCAGGGCGCTGCAGCCAGAGCGAGCAGGAGAAGCAAGCCGAGAACCGAAGCGATGCGGCTTGCGGTCGTGACGCGGAAGACACGATGTGTATCGACAACGCTCATCCATCCATCCTCGGGAAAAGGCCGCGCGGGCGAACGGCGAGTATGATCAGGAATGCAATATGGCCTGAGAGAATCTGCCAGCCCGGATTGATCTGGGCGCCGATCGATTGCGCCACGCCTAGGATCACACCGCCAGCGAGCGTACCCCACAGATTACCGAGCCCGCCGATAATGACCGCTTCGAACCCGAAGATCAGACGGGCCGGGCCGGTTGCAGGATCGAACGAGGTCCGAACTCCGAGGAAAATTCCGGCGATGGCGGTTACCGCGAGGGACAGCGCCATAGCCAGTCCGAAGACATGACGACGGTTCAGTCCCATCAATTGGGCGATGTCCTGATTGTCTGAAACCGCCCTGAAAGCCCGGCCGAGCGCCGTTGCGTAGAATATCCACTGGAGGCCAGCTACAACCAGCACTGCTGTCAGAAACATCACGAGCGGAAGGTAGCCGACGGCCAATCCGCCGATGTTGGCGCTCGCCACCTCGATAGCGCCTGCGTTGAGCTTCTGAGGATCGGCGGAATAGCCTTCAAGCAACGCGTTCTGAATGATCACCGAGAGGCCGAACGTGACCAGCAATGGCGGCAGAATATCATCGCCAAGCGTCCAGTTCAGAACGCCGCGCTGCAGAACATATCCAAAGCCGGCCATCAGCGGCACGACCAGAATGAGCGCTACGAACGGGTTCATCGAGAGAGCCGCCATCACCGTCAGACCGAGATAGGCCGCCAGAACGATCAGGTCGCCATGGGCTATATTGACCAGACGCATGACGCCAAAGATCAGGGACAACCCTGCCGCAAACAGAGCGTAAAGCCCTCCGAGCAACGTTCCCTGCACGATTGCATTGATCCAGTCCATCTCGTCAGGTCCCGAAATAAGCGGTAGAAATCTGCTCGCGGCTAACGTCGTCTGTCCGGCCTTCCAGCGAGACACGGCCCTCCTGCAGGCAGTAGACGCGCGATGAAACCGAAAGCGCCTTGGTGATATCCTGTTCCACGATCATTGCGCTCATGCCCTCACCGACAATCGTTGGCAGCGACTCGTAAATCTGCCTGATGATGACGGGAGCAAGACCCAGGCTGATTTCGTCGAACATGACAAGGTCCGGGTTGGCCATCAGCGCCCTGCCGATCGCCACCATTTGCTGCTGGCCGCCTGAAAGGGATGTCGAAGGGAGATTCCGCCTCTCGCGCAGAACGGGAAAGAGGTCATAAATCCGTTGAAGCGACCAGGCCCCCTTGCGGCCAGTCCGGCCGCCTATGATCAGATTCTCCTCCACCGACAGCGACTGGAAAAGTTGCCGCCCTTCGGGCACCAGGGCTATGCCAAGGCCTGCAACCTGGTCCGCCCTCAGTGCGCCGATTTGCTGTCCCCGATACATGATCTGTTCCGCGCGGTTCCGGATCAATCCGGAGATCGAGCGCATCAATGTCGTCTTACCGGCGCCGTTTGCGCCGATAATTGCAACCACCTCGCCCGCCTCGACGATCATATCGACGCCGTAGAGCGCCTGGAAGTCTCCGTAATGGGCGTCCAGCTTTCGGAGATCCAGAACAGGTTCAGGCATCGGCTTCAATTCCGAGATAGATTTCCTTCACTTCGCGGCTTTCCATGACTGTCGCCGGATCCCCCTCAGCAATCATCTTGCCGAAATCGATGACGATCAGACGTCCGACCACCTTGAGGAGCGCATGCACAACATGTTCGATCCAGATGATCGACATCCCTGTCCGGTGAATAGCCTGGATCGTCTCAACAAGCAGGTGGCATTCCTCGTCGGTCAGTCCACCCGCGATTTCGTCCAGCAGCAGCAGTTTCGGTTTTGCGCAAAGCGCGCGGGTCAGTTCCAACCGTTTGCGGTCTAGCAGAGCCAGCTTCCCCGCAACGGCGTTCGCCCTATCGAGCAATCCCGTCTGGTCTAGGACGTCCAGACATGTCGATTCGGCTTCCCTGCCCGTCAGATTGGCGCCTTGTGTCGCGGCCACCATGGCGTTTTCGAAAACCGTCATGTGTCCGAAGGGCTGCGGCACCTGGAAGCTGCGGGCCATGCCCGCGCGGCAACGCTTCGCGGCGCTGTCCTGGGTCACATCACGACCGCTATACTGGACACGCCCCGAATTCGCCGCAACGGTTCCGGTAATCAGATTGAACATCGTCGTCTTGCCCGCACCGTTCGGCCCGATGACTCCCAGCGCCTCACCCTGTCTGAGGGAAAAGGTCAGGCTGTCGGCGACGACGATCGCGCCATAAGACTTGCATACGCCCGAAAGGCCAAGGATTTCTGACACTGGTTCCTCTTGGAAACGGTCGCCGCGGGTCAAGTGACTCGCGGCGAGCGCTTTTACAGAAGCTGCATTTCAGCCGTCACCGGCACTTCAGGAGCAGTCGCGTTCGCGACGATCTCAAGGTTCAGCCCGTTTGCTCCCTTCTGCCACTGGCCGCCGACAAGCGGCGTCTTGGTGACATTCTTGACCGGGCCAATAGACCAGTCGACAGGGCCGACGATCGTATCGAGCGATGTCGAGGCTATCGCCGCAACGATCGACTGCGGATCGCTGACATCGTCGACGCGCTTGACGACGTCCGCCACCACTTCGAAAAGGGCGTGCTTGAAGCCGATCGGCTGGGTCCAGGGTCGGCCCGTCGCGTCGCTGTATCCAGTGGCAAGATCCTTCGCGCTAATACCGGTGAGCGACGAGGAGAAAGGATGGTAAGGCGACCACCAGACTTCCGAAGAGAGGCCGTTACCGCGCTCGCCGAGACTGTCCACGACGGACGGGAACAACAGCGCCTTTCCGATAGTGACGATCCTCGGATTGAACCCCTGTTGGGCGGCTTGCGCCCAGAACGTTGCAAAGTCCGGCGGGATCATGTTGCCGGTCACGATCTGGCAATTCGCTTCCTTGAAGGCGTTGATCTGGGCCGTGAAGTCGTCGGTCAATGGCTGGTAGCGACCGGGATCGACCAGCGTGTAACCTGCGGCGGCAAGCGGCTTGGGCAGTCCCAGTTCCGGATCGCCCCAGGCGTTTCCGTCGGCGTCGTTGGGGAACAGACCGGCCACGGTCTTTTCAACGCCAGTACCGTCCCACATGTCCAGGAAGGCTGCGATCACGTCCTCGAGCCCCCAGAAGAAATGATAGGTGTTCTCGAATCCGTTTGCGGGATCGCCGCTACGACCGAAGAAATAGGGCTGCCAGGGGCAATCCGTGGTGATGCAGGGCACCTCGTTCAATTCCGCCTGGTCGGCCACCGGATTGGTGGTGTCGGGCGTCGAGGCGGCGGTGATGATGTCCACTTCCTCGCGAAGGATCAGATCGGACGCCACCTCTGCGGCCCGGTTCGGATTGGACTGGCTGTCCGCGGTGATGATTTCGATATTATAGGTTCCGCCCTGCCCGGCGATCCCTTCGGCGAACTTCGCCCGGATGCCTTCCAGAACATACTCGTCGGCCTCGGCGAAGCCCGCGAGCGGGCCGGTCCGCGGGCTTACATGCCCGACCTTGATAGTGCGGTCCTGAGCGAATGCCCTCCTGCCACGCAATATTGCGGGCGCCGCAAGGCCGATCGCGGCCAGTCCGCGGATCACCGTGCGGCGGTTAGTCGTAAAATGCGTCATCAAATCCTCCCTTATCTGATGCCGGATTTTTTCCGGCGTCTAGTCTATGTCATCGAGCACCGTGTCAAGACGTCCGAGGAAACGCGCCACCCTGGCGCGCGTCTCATCCGCCTTCTCCGGCGTCCATGTATGAAAGCCCTCGCCCGCCTTCATGCCGAGCTTGCCGTCCTTTACCAATTGTTCCAGATAGGGCGACGGGCCCGGACGGTTTTCCAGATCGGCAAGCACGTTTTCGTGGATGTCCAGCGTCAGGTCAGTACCAACCAGATCGGCGTTTTCCAGCGGCCCCAGAACAGCCAGCCGTCGTCCGAAGCAGGATTTTATGACGGTATCGACCGCCGCGGCGTCACAAATACCCCGCTCCACCAGGCTTATCGCCTCGCGCCACAGCGCATGCTGCATGCGGTTGCCAATGAACCCCGGCACATCTTTCTCCACGCGCACAGGCGTCTTTCCGGTGCCTGCGAGGAGCTGCGTCATCTCCTCCATCGCCGCATCGTCGGTCCATTCCGTGCGGATAACCTCGACCAGCGGGATCATATGCGGCGGGTTCCACCAATGTGTCCCAAGCGCCCGATTGCGGCGTCTCAGATCCCGCATGATTTTCGTAATCTGGATTACGGACGTATTCGAAGCCAGGATCGCATCGGATGAAGCATGCGCCTCCACTTCGGCGAATATCTGCTGCTTCAGCGCTAGCTTTTCCGGCGCAGCCTCGAAAACAAACTCGGCGTGCTGCACGGCGTCCGGCAACGTATCCCTCAAGCTAACCCTCTCGAGGCAGGCGGAAATCTCATCAGTTCCCGTTCCAAGCGACTCCAGGCTGGCGGCAATTCGCTCCGGAGCCTGATGAAGAGCCTCGGCCATCGGATCGGTCAGCGCCACGTGATGGCCGGCCCTTGCGAGAGTCAGGGCGATACCGTGCCCCATGAGCCCGGCGCCGATCACTGCGATGTGCCGAATTGCCATCACCTCAGCCCGCCGTGTATCCGCCGTCGGCGTAAAGGATATGGCCGGTGTAGAAATCACTGGCTGCGGAGGCAAGGAACAGCAAGGGTCCGGCCAGATCCTCGGGCTCGCCAAGTCGCCCTTTCGGAACACGGGTCAGGAAACCGTCGCGCACTTTCTTTGCTTCTTCGGTGTCCTCGAACATCCAGGCTGTCAGCGGTGAGCGGAAAACGGTCGGCGCGATCGCGTTGACCGTGATGCCGGTCGGACCGAGTTCGCAACCCAGCGCCTTGGTGATGCCATCTACTGCGGACTTCGAGGCGCAATAGGCGGTGTAGCCCGCGGGATGTCCGAGAAGGCCGCGGGCGGAACTCACCAGCACGATCTTGCCGCCCGTTCCCTGCGACTTCATCTGCCGGGTCGCGGCGCGCGCCAGAAGCCAGCTCTGCGTGACATTGGCGTCCATGACGGAGGCGAAGGTTTCCGCCGCCATGTCGTCGATCTTCGCAATCTTGTTCATGCCGGAAGCGACGACGAGAATGTCAAGCGCGCCATAGGCGGACACCGCGCGCGCGACCATGTCGGCGCATGTGTCTTCGTCCGACGGACGCGCATTGATTTCAGTTACCTCGGCGCCGGCCTGTCGGCATTCCGCAGCTATTTCACCGAGCGCGTCCGCCGATCCGGCAGTCAACACCAGCTTGCACCCGGCTCCGGCCAGGACGCGGGCAGCGACGGCCCCGAGAGCGCCCGATGCGCCAGTAATCAGCGCAACCTTGCCCTTGACGTCAAACAGCGACAGCGGATTTGAGATATCGGCCATGACTTCACCCTTTCGGCGGATAAGGAATGACAACCAGCATCTTGCAGACGTGGTTCGACCGGTTTTCGATACGGCGTTCCTGTCCCGGCGGTATCGTGCAGGAGTCGAGCGCACGAAGAACTTCCGTCTGGCCGTCCCACTCCAGGGTCATTTCGCCTTCCAGAACGACATATACTTTTTCGAAAGGCGTCGAGTCCGGCCCCGCGCCGCCGCCTGGCAGGAACTGGGAATAGCCGACCCACTGATTGGTCGGTCCACCTTCCTCGAAACCCTGCAGTCGCAGACCATGGACGTCCCAGTGGTTGGGCGCCTCATACGCCTGCGCATCCTCAAATCGCTTGATCAGCATTGCTGCGCTCCTCTCATGAACGGATTGCCGTGATCCCGGCAATCTTGCGTCAGAAACTCTCGCCAGCCTCGATCCGGTAATTCTGACCCTTGTCAATCATTGCAACCAGCCGGATGATACAGCCGTCGCCCCGGTCCCAGTTCCACGGGAAGAACGCAAATGTGCAGCGCTTGCCGGTCACAGCGTCGAGATCGCCGCCTACATTCTCGATTCCCAGTATGCCCGCGCGGAACAACTTGTTGTGGACCGGCTCCCAATCAGGGAACGCCTCATCCCATGCAATGCCGCCCGACCATTCCTTGTATTCCTCGGCCAGATGCGGCAACAGCGGTCCGTTCCGGTGCGGGCCGATAGCGGTCGCGAGCGGATGGTCGTTAGCCTGCGTGTCGTGTCCGACGACCTTGACGCCCTTCTCGATCATCCAGTCTGCGGCCGAAGGCACCAGACCCGGACAGTAGGCAAAATAGTCACCGTCCTCATACTGTTTGTGCCAGCCCGTATTGATGATCAGGACGTCGTTCTTGCGGATCGCGTGACCGCAAGCCTTCTCCAGGTCATCCGCCGTGATCTGCTCCCACTTCTCTTTCGGAATCGGAACAACCAGACCCGTGCCGAAGAAGTGCGGCAGCGGAACCTCGTCAATGAAGGGCGTGCCCTGAACCACATGCGCAGGCGCATCGATGTGGGTCGTGACATGCATGGTGGTTGTAAGCGTCTGACTCAGGACGCCGGATTTCGCCATGTAGTGCATGCGTTCGATCTGCACATCGCGAAAATACGGCCAGTTCGGGCATTGGAATCCGTAGCGGTGGCTGAGATTGTAGAACTCCAGCCCCATATCATTGTCGGTATTGCCCTGGAATTCGATTCCGCGAATTTCAACCATGTTTTCCTCCCTGGCCATCTTCAGCCGATTTCAGTCGTAGCAACCGACTTTTTCGTCCCGCTATATGGTACAGGTGCACCATAATACAAGCTATGTCAACTTTGTTTTCCGAGTTCGCGCCTTATCGCAAACATGCGTGCACAAACTTCAAAATACTGTAGAACAGCAAGGTCGTCGCGCCTGGCCGTCCCGATATTTAACTTCCAAGCTTTAACAACGATCTCGCATTCTCGTAGCAAATCAGGCGCCGCTCCTCATCCGTCAGAGGAGTTTCCTCGATCCAGTCGCCAGCCTCCTTTGCCGTTTCAAACGGATAATCGACCGAAAACAGAACCTGGCCAATCCCCATCATATCGATTGAACAGCGCAGAGGCGCGTCAGCGCACATACCAGACGTTGTGACCCAGACATTTTGCCTGAAATAGTCGGAAGGCGGCTTGTCCAGACTCATTTCACCCCGGTGGGATATCTCCCAGCGGCTATCGAGCCGCCACAGCAGGAACGGCAGCGCCTCGCCTAGATGTCCAAGCACCAATCGCGCGCCCGGGTAGCGATCAAACGTACCGGCAAAGACCAGCCGCAATGCATGGGTCGCCGTCTCGACCGTCCATGACCAGACGGGTCCGTAAAGTTCCGGGTGGTCGTGATACATATGAACAACCTCCGGCGGATTGTTCGGATGAATGTAGATCGGCGCCTTCAGATCGGAAACACGCTCCCAGAAAGGAGAATACCGGTCGTCGTCCAGATAGGCTCCGCCTGTCTGACCATTGATCATGGCCCCCTGCATGCCGAGATCTCGAATGCAACGCTCGAGTTCGTCAGCCGCGCCTGCCGGATCCTGCATCGCGAGATGGGCAAAGCCTCCGAACCGGTCCGGTCGTTTGGCGATTTCCTCGGCAAGATAATCGTTGACCTTACGCGCGCGGTCGACTGCGACTGCGGTTCGCTTTTCCACCTGCACGCCTGGGCCTGCAAGCGAGAGGACCGATTTCTCGATTCCTATCTCATCCATGGCGGCAAGACGACGTTCGCCGAAATCCATCAGCGCATCCCGCGCCTTTCCGAACAGCGCCGGACTGATGTTGATCGCCGTCGTACCAAAGTACTCCAGGAAATCCGGGTGCATGAAATGCTCTTCAAGTGCAATTTTCGGCGTCTTCACGGTCTCTCTCCTCAGAGCTCGAATATTTTCTTATCGGTCTTGTGCAGGCAGTCCGAGACGCCGTTCTGCGTGATGAGATAGTTGTCGCAAATCACGGCGAACACGCGCCCGTCGTCGTAGCCCGGATGCACTGCAAGACACATGTCCTTCGCCAGCGGCATCGTCTCGTCGCGGCGGATCAGCGGCCGCTCCACCATCTCGCACCCCTGTCCGTGAGCGTAGAGCCTGGTCTCCGGCGGGAGGCCTCTTTCCTGCATCCAGTCGTCATGCGCAGCCGCGATCTCCGCCGGATGTGCGCCCGGGCGCATAAACGCCAAAGTATGAGCCTGCGCTGCCTTGACGGCATCGAAAGCTTTCGAGAGATGTTCGTCCGCCTGGCCCAGCACCATCGTGCGGGCAATTTCGACAAAGAGTCCACCAGGTCCGTTGATTTCGATGAGCAACGACATGTGATCGCCCGGCTCGATCATCCTTGTCTGGAATGGACGATTGAGAAAACGCGACGGTTTTCCGAGCGGCGACGAAAGTCCCAGATAAATCCCCTGATCGCTGCCGAGCCGCCGGCCGACCGCCTCCGCATGGGCGGCGACGTCGCGATCCGTAATGCCTGGACGGATGAAGTCGCAAACCTCCTCGAAGACACGGTCCTGCAAAGCCGCCGTCCTCTTGATCAGGCCAATCTCTTCCTCGCTTTTTATCGCCTTGGCGGAATCGAACCGATCCGTGGCGTCTACCAGAGCAAAAGCCGGCTCGGCCGATTGCAGCGCGGTCATGATTGAGTGCGGCAGCGCGCCCGGAGCCAGCAATCCGATACGCAGCGCATCCGCGTCTCTCAGAGCCTTCACCAACAACGCGGCGTCGTAGGCAATCGTATAGTCAATGGAGACGAAAGACGGCGTGTTCAGCAATCGGCCAACACCACGGTTAACGGAATCAGCGGCCGAAACCGGACGATCCGTTCCGAAAGCCCCCATCTCGATGATTGTCATCGGGCGATCGCGATAAAACACGACTGTGCGCGGGTAACCATTATTGGCCGGAATGTCGGTTAGCCAGCGGACGTAACCGCCCATCCAGTCCTCGCGCGCCTGCGTTACTATTGCATCGACGCCAAGCTCATCCATGACGCCTCGCGCCACCGTCCAGCGACGTTCCAGTTCAGCGTCCGAAATCGGGGAATTGTTCTGCATCGCTTCTCCTTATCTTCTTGCCGCCGACTTCAGTGCTTCGGGTCCGCCGCTCGCATAGGCGCGCAGATTTTCCAGTACGATCGGATAGCATTGCTTGTGGTAAATATCGGCGAATCCGCCCACATGCGGCGTCAGGATCACGTTTGGCGCCTGCCAGATAGGATCGTCGGCGGGCAGCGGCTCGTTTTCAAACACATCGAGACCTGCCCCGGCTATTTCACCCCGCTCCAACGCATCGATCAGCGCGGCTTCGTCAACGCAGCCGCCCCGCGCCATATTGATAAGAAAGGCCGAAGGCTTCATGGCAGCAAGGATCCTGGCGTCGATGACATTGCGCGTTTCATCCGAAAGAGGCACGAGCACAATCAGGAAATCGGCTTCCGAAGCAGCCTCTTCCAGTTGCGCCCGAGGATAGACGCGGTCCACGTGCGGCGCAGTGCTGCGGCCGTTGGAAACGCCTGTTACAGTCATTCCAAGCACCGAACACACATTGGCGATGGTTTCGGCGATACTGCCGAGGCCGAGGAGGCAAATTGTCTTTTCATAGAGAAGCGGCTGCGGCTGGCGATCCCAAACCGCAGCTTTCTGATTTTTGAGCATATGGGGAAAATCTCGAACAAGATTCAGCATGAACAGCAGCGCTAGCTCCGACATTTGCGTCCCATGCAATCGCGCGCATTTCGTGATCGGAACGTTCTTCGGCATTTCCTGCATGGCGAGGAGATTGTCTATGCCGGTCGTCAAGGACTGCACCCACTCGAGGTTTTTCATCGACGAAATGAGCTTCGGAGGCATTTGCGGCCCGATCCCGATGATTGCGTTGGCGTCCGGCGCATGGCGCATTGCATCTTCAAGTGAATAAGCGGGTCGAAACTCGAAGTCCGGAAAGAGCTCCGAAAATTGCTCAACATATGCGTCGGTCCACTCGGGTCGTTCGTGTCGGATAAGTACGGTTTTCATAACATTCTCAATTGTAGAAAAGCTCCGGAAGCCAGAGCGCCAGTTGCGGGAATACGAACATCAGGATGATAAGAGCCACCGGAGCCAGGAGGAATGGCAGTATTCCTCTGTAAATCTGCCGAATATTCAGCTCTCTGACCTGCGCGCGGATGATGAAGAGGTTCATTCCGACAGGCGGCGTAATCAGGCCAAGTTCGACCAGCACCGCAACGAGTACGCCAAACCAGATCGGGTCGAATCCGTATCCGACGACCACCGGAAGGAAAACCGGCACAGTTATCAGCACCATCCCCAGCCCCTCGAGAAAACATCCCAAAACGATGTAGATGACGATGATCAGCCCCATCACGACGAAGACGTTGAGTTCCGCGTCCTGGGCCAGTTGCAGCAGCGTGTCGGGAAGCCGGGTCTGGACGATGAAATTGGCGAACAGCGTTGCCCCTATGATGATCATAAACAAGGCGCAGGAGACGATCACACTTGCCTGAATGGCGGCAATCAGCCGCGCGCCATCAAGCGTCCGCTTGAGAAAACCCAGAACAATAGCGCCAAACGCTCCGACCGAAGCGGCTTCAGTCGGACTGAAAACGCCGGCATATATGCCGCCGATCGTCAGAACAAACAGCAGAACGAATTGCCATGGATCTTTCAGCGCAGACAAGCGCTGGCCGATCGAAGCGCCCGCCTCAAGCGGCGCTGCACCGGCGCGATGAGCAAGCCAGATCGCGACCAGAATATAGAGAACCAGCAGCACGAGGCCGGGTATCATCGACGCTGCGAACAGACGCGCAACGCTTGTTTCGGTAATCGAACCGTAGATGACAAGGATGATAGATGGCGGGATGAGAATACCAAGCGACCCACCGGCTGCAACCGACGCCGCCGAATAGCTCGGCTCATAACCGGCCTTGTTCATTTCCGGCATTGCGATCCGCGTCATGCTCGCTGCAGTCGCGACCGAACTGCCGCAGATGGCGCCAAAGGCGCCGGAGGAGGCGATCGACGCCATGGACAGGCCACCGCGCAAGCCGGAGAGCAAAACCCGCGCCGCATTGAAGAGTTCCGCCGACATACGGGAACCGGAGGCGATTTCTCCCATCAGCACAAACAGCGGAATAACTGACAGATTGTAGTTCGAAGCAACGTCGAAAAGAGTGGTGCCGGCAGTGAATTTGGCGGTCATCAGGCTGTTGAGCGTCCAGTTACCCGCAATGCCAATGACCGCAAGCGCGATCCAGACGGGCTGACGGAACGCCAGCATGACTAGCATCAATCCTATTCCGCCAAGGCCGAGCGCAAAGCTGCTCACGACTTGTCCTCGCCTGGGGCGCTGTCTTGGGCGCCACGCAAATTCGACCTCAATTGGATGAGATAGGCCCAAAGAATTCCGACCAGACCGAGGAAAGCGACAACCCAAAGAGGCCATTTCGGCATACCGAGTTCAAGGGACCGCTCTCCCCAGCGCCAGGCGTCAAGCGCAGGCGTTATCATTGCCCATCCGAGAAACAGGAAAGCCATGCCGCCGGTCAGAGCTGCAATGACAGCAAGTACGCGAATAGTGGTGTTCGAGACAAAGCCGTCGATCAGGTCGATCATGATTTCCCTTCGGCCGGCGACCACGGGCGCAATGCCGAACACGGTCATGACGAGCAGAGAAATACTGACCACATCATAGGCGCCCTGAATCGGTGTATTGAATACAGCGCGGAGGATCACGTCGCCGACAACCACCAGCATCATCACGCAAAGCGCAAGACTGGCGATCCAGTGCAAAATCCTCATCGTTCTGCCTGCCTGGTGGTCGGGATCGGTCACGTTATATGCCTTGAGAAAAATTTGGCCCGCACGAAGGCGGGCCAACAGGCTCATTTTTTATAGGCTTCGACGAATTTTGCAGCATTGCCGCCAACGGACTCGATCGACGAATCGACGATATCCCTGAACGACCCCTGGAGATCCGCAATCTGGTCATCGCTCAATTTGACGATGTTTACCCCGGCCTCCTCCATGTAGTCGCGGCCGTGCCCTTCGCTTTCGTCCCACAGGGCGCCGAACCAGGCGGCGCGGTCCGGCCCAGTGGTCTCGTCGATCAGCTTCTGCAGTTCCGGTGAAAGCCGATCATAGGCGGCGTCGCTCATAACGACCGCAAACGTCGCGGAAGCAAGACCCGGCTCCATGGAGTATTCGGTGACTGGAGCGAGATCGAACGCCTTCGTTGCCTCGAAGGGAAAGGATGCGCCGTCGACTACCCCCTTACCCATAGCGTCCGCGGTTTCAGCTGGAGGCACGGGAACCGGAGTCGCGCCCATACTCTCCACGATTTTCTGCCAGGTCGACCCCGCATAGCGGATACGCTTACCTTCGAGATTACCAAGATCACTCGGGTCGGCGTCGGTAAAGTGCATCTTGAGCGGTGGCGTCACGGCCAGCCAGAGGATATGCGTTCCTTCGTGCTCTCCTGCCAAGTAGTCCGGCGCCAGTTCAGTCAGGCGACGCGAGCTGGCGGCGCTCTCGCTGCCGCTGGATGGATAGGTAAGAGGCAATCCGGCCAGTTCGGTCATCGGAAAGCGGCCAGGCGTCAATCCGTGCAGGAAGATGGCGATATCGGCGCCGCCGGAACGCACGAGGTCGAACTGCCGCGGCGGCGGACCAAGTTGACCGGCCGGAAAGACTTCGAGATCCAGTTCGCCACCAGATTTCTCGTTCAGCTCTTCTCCCCAAGCATTGACCGCCTTTACAAAGGTATGCATCGGGGGAAGAAAGGTCGTGACCTTGAGCGTTTCGGCTATTGCCGGCGTTGAGACAAATCCGGCAATAAACACGCCGGCAATTGCGAAGTGTCTGAATTTCATGTCGTTACCTCCCTGGAATGTGACATGTTGGAATTCTGCAAGGGTTCTTGCCAGGCAAAACCGCGGGATCGCGCCCTGATTGCGTAACTTTTCGGCCACGCACTCCGAAACCCCGCGGCGTGGCGCGACGGACGCCTGCTACCGCAAACGGCTGCGTACTTGCGAAACGCTCAATCGGCATTGCGTTCCTCCCATGGACAGCTCGCCGTCCTCCCGGCGATGAGTGGCTCAGAAACGTCTGCTGATCGTGTTCCGACAATTTCGGCCTAAGATCGCACTTCGTCCCGCTGTATGATACAGGTGAACCATTATGCAGGATGTGTCAACACGGATTCCCGACAACGCATCGTATTGCGGATATGTAGACAGAATTTGCATCACTATGTAAGACAGCGGAGATTAGAATCAGTTCAGAGGCATGGCATGAGCGACATCGCGCCGGGAGGAAACCGGGGAATACAGGTTATATCGCGGGCGGCGGCGATACTTCGCGCCCTCAGGCACGACACCTCCGGCATGAGCCTCGGACAAATAGCCGAACGGGTCGGTTTGCCGCGCTCTACGGTGCAGCGAATTGTGGGCGCCCTGCAAGCCGAACGGCTGGTCATCAGCACCGGTGCCGGAGGGAGCATTAGACTCGGACCGGAGATCACCGCCCTGTCGGAAGCGACCCGCTACAATATCGCCGACATCTGCCGCCTGCCGATTTCGGAACTTTCGCAGAAGGTAACGGAAACCGTCGACCTGTCCGTGCTGCGGGGCGCAGGCATGATCTTTCTCGATCAAGTTCCGGGCACGCATCGTTTGCGCACCGTCTCGGCGATCGGCGACGTATTCCCGTTGACGACGACGGCGAATGGAAAGGCGACGCTCTCCATGATTGACCGTGACCGGGCAAAGTCGCTGGTCGAACAGGAGTGGGAGCGACGCGGCATTGCCGGCGACTGGGGGCAATTCAACTCGATGCTCGACCGTGCGACTGAAACCGGCCTTGCCTACGACAATGACGAGCACACCCCGGGCATATCGGCAATCGGAACCGCCTTTGCCGATATGACTGGCGAATACCACGCCATTTCCGTGCCGATACCCACCACCCGCTTTCTGGACAAGCGCCATGCGGTGGAAGACGCGCTGCGCGCGACAGCCGCTCAGATTCGCGCTGCCGTCGGGTAACGACAACCGCCTTGCCAGAGCCTGCTTACTCGGCGTCCTGCTTTCTTGCCGCCAGTCCGTAGCGCTTCTGCCAGGCGCGAGCGCCGAAGGGTAGCGAGATCAGATACAGCACGGTCGTCACGGTCATCGTTTCCCACATGTATGTCAGCAGCAGACCGACATAGAGAACGATCACCAACATCAGCGGAAACACAAGATCGCGCCGGATACGTTGACCGAGCGATTTTCCGGAATAGACCGGCAGGCGGCTTACCATCAAAAAGCCAATCAGCATCGTGTAGACCGAGGCAACATAGGCGAAACCCGGGCTCGGTTCGACGCCGAGAAATCCGAGATAGATGGGAAAAAGCGCCAGTAGCGCGCCGCCGGGCGCCGGAATCCCGATGAAATAATCCGACTGCCAGGCAGCCTTGCTCTGCTGCTCCGCCATAACGTTGAACCGCGCCAGACGCAGACCTGCGGCAATGGCGTAGACAAGCGCCGCAATCCAGCCGAAAGATTTCACCTGATCAAGCAGGTAGACATAAAGCACGAGCGCCGGCGCCACGCCGAAATTGACGATATCAGCCAGCGAATCCATCTGCGCGCCGAACTTGCTGGTTGATTTGAGTAACCGTGCGACGCGGCCGTCGATGCCGTCGAGGAAGGCTGCAAGCAACACCATCGCGACAGCCAGTTCAAAACGTTGTTCGAAAGCGAGACGCACGCCGGTCAGACCGGCGCAAATCGCAAGCGTGGTGATCACGTTCGGCAGCATCATGCGGAACGAGATGTCGCGCAGGCGCGGCCCCCGGCTCCTCTCGCCCGACTTTTCGGGGCCATGCGGGTCGA
This sequence comes from Hoeflea sp. CAU 1731, assembly GCF_039888615.1. Classification (NCBI taxonomy): domain Bacteria; kingdom Pseudomonadati; phylum Pseudomonadota; class Alphaproteobacteria; order Hyphomicrobiales; family Rhizobiaceae; genus Hoeflea; species Hoeflea sp. CAU 1731. The sequence goes on from NZ_JBDQQS010000018.1 coordinate 72,579, forward strand.
AAGGGGAAAATCCCGTATCCATTTTAGCCGAACCTCATCATGCCCTGCGCGAAACGGTTTTGCCGCGCGCCGCATTGTATTCCGCAAGCACGGTTTCGCCGGCGACGGCGGTTTGCCCGACCGAAACGCGAGGGGCCGCCGATAGCGGCAAATAAACGTCAAGCCTTGACCCGAAACGGATAAGCCCGAAACGTTCTCCGGCGTCCAGCGTGTCGTTCACAGAACGCCAGCATACGATTCTGCGCGCGACGAGTCCGGCGATCTGGACAACGCCCACGAGCCCGTGCGAGCCTTCGATCACCAGTCCATTGCGCTCGTTCTCCTCGCTTGCCTTGTCGAGTTCGGCGTTGACGAAGCTGCCCGACTTGTACACCGCCTGACGCACCACGCCGCGGACCGGCGCGCGATTGATGTGGCAATTGAAGACATTCATGAAAACTGAAACACGCAGCATCTCGCCATCGCCCAGATCAAGCTCCCGCGGAGGGACCGTCTGCACGACAGAGGAGACCTTGCCGTCGGCCGGACTGATCACAAGATCATCGTCCAGCGGCGTCACCCTTTCGGGATCTCTGAAAAAATATGCGCACCAGGCCGTCAGGATAAGCCCGATCCAGAACAGCGGATCCCAGATCCAGCCGAGCACCAGCGAAGCAGCGAGGAAGGCCAGAATAAACTTGTAGCCTTCCTTGTGGATCGGAGTCAGCGCTGATGTCAGCGCGTCAAAAAAATTCATGAACGGAATCCTCGCAGTGCCGCCATCGTTCGGGATTTTCAGTGTAACATGGACCCGCGTCGGGGTTCTACATGTTGTCGGGTCGCTTGCGCACGATAATGCCGAGATCGTCGTGCTCCTGGAAATCCTTGAGCTTCTCTTCGGTTTCCTGCGCCTCGCGCTGGCGATCCCACATGGCCTTGTAGAGCCCGTTTTCATCCAAAAGTGAATAGTGAGTGCCGCGTTCGGCGATCACGCCATCCTTCAGTACGATGATTTCGTCAGCGCTGATAACCGTCGACAGACGGTGCGCGATAACCAGCGTCGTGCGTCCCTTGCTGACATAGTCGAGCGCCGACTGGATCTCGCTTTCCGTCGCACTGTCGAGCGCCGAGGTCGCTTCGTCCAGAATGAGGATCGGCGGCGCTTTCAATATCGTGCGGGCGATCGCGACGCGTTGCTTCTCGCCTCCCGACAGTTTGAGACCGCGCTCTCCGACCATCGTCTTGAGACCGTCTGGAAGACTGCGGATAAAGTAGCCGATCTGGGCAAGCTCTGCTGCCTCCATCACCTCTTCGTCGGTGGCGTCCATGCGGCCATAGCGAATGTTGTAGCCGATTGTGTCGTTGAAAAGCACCGTGTCCTGCGGAACCATGCCGACCGCCGCGCGCAGCGATTTTTGTGTGATGTCGCGGAGATTCTGACCGTTGACCGTGATGGCGCCTTCCTGAATGTCGTAAAAGCGGAACAAAAGGCGCGAAATCGTTGATTTTCCGGCGCCCGAAGGTCCAACCACCGCAACCGTCTTGCCATAAGGCACTTCGAAGCTGATGCCCTTCAGGATCGGCCTGTTCTCGTCGTAGCGGAAATGCACGTCATCGAAGCGGATCGATCCCTTGTCCATCACCAGCGGCTTGGCGTCCGGTTTGTCGACGATTTCCGGCGGAACGTCGAGCAGATTGAACATGTGCTCGATATCCGTCAGTCCCTGACGGATTTCCCGATAGACGAAACCGATGAAATTGAGCGGTATCGCAAGCTGCATCAGCATGACGTTGATGAAGACAAAGTCGCCGATCGTCTGGTCGCCGCGCTGCACGGCCAGCGCCGACATGACCATCATAATCGTCATCCCGACGCCGAATATGACGCCCTGCCCGAAATTGAGCCATCCGAGCGACGTCCAGACCTTCGTCGCCGACTCCTCATATTTCTCCATCGAGACGTCGTAGCGCCGCGCTTCCATCTCCTCGTTGCCGAAATATTTGACGGTTTCGAAGTTCAGCAACGAATCGACGGCCTTTGTGTTGGCGTCCGTATCGGAATCGTTCATTTCGCGACGGATGGAGATCCTGAAATCCGTTGTGCGAACGGTAAACCAGATATAGAGCCAGATCATCACTGCAGTAACAGCGACATAGGCGAAACCGTAGGAAAATCCGAAAATCGCCGCGACAAGGACGAATTCGAGAAGAGTCGGCAGCGTGTTCAAAATTGTGAAGCGAACGATCGCCTCGATACCCTTCACGCCACGCTCGATGATCCGCGACAACCCACCGGTGCGCCTCTGCAGATGAAACCGCAGCGACAATTCGTGCATGTGCAAGAACACCTTGTAAGCGAGTTGATGGACCGCGTGCTGTCCAACCCGCGCGAACAAGGCATCGCGCAACTGGTTGAATCCGAGCTGAATGATGCGCGCAAGGTTGTAAGCGAGCACCAGGATCACCGGACCGATCAGGAAGGCGGGCAGGAAACCGAGATTGTCGTGATTGCCGTTGAGGGCGTCAGTCGCCCATTTGTAGAAATAGGGAACCGTGACCTGACCGATTTTCGCGGTCACCAGAAAAAAAGTCGCCCAGAGAACCCGGCGTTTCAGGTCATCGCGGTCCGATGGCCACATATAGGGCCACAAATTGCGAAGCGTCGTAATCGGATTGCCGGTGTCTTCGGCAACGGTCTTTTGCTGGTCTGACAAATTAAGCCTTGGATTGGGTGAAGAAAAGTCTTTTCGCCGACGCCTCCCGATCGCGACGAACTATTGCGGGCGACGCACCACGGCTCGCCGCCCGACTCTAAATAGTTACCGTGACAATTGCGTCAAGAACGCAACAGCCATGCGAAACTGATCCGACGTCGATCGATTCAGCGTTTGAGCAACCGGTCCCGGTGCAACTGCTCGGCGTTCGGCAAGGGTTTTTCCGGAACCATAAAGGTTTGTCCGGGCTCAATGAAATCGGGATTCCTGATCTGGTCCGTATTGGCGAGATAGATCGTTGTATAGCGCACTCCGCGTCCATAGACCCTGCGCGATATCTGCCATAGCGTGTCGCCGCGACGAATGATCACCGAACTATCACGCTGCTCGAGCGGGGGCTGCACAACCGTCGGCGGCTCTCCTTCTTCACCCGCAACTGCAACTTCTTTTGTCTCTGGCCCCGGTTTCGGCTCCGCGACTGCCGCCACTTTTTCTTCGACCGGCTCCGTCGTCTTCGGGACATTCGTGACAGCAGGCTCCTCCCCGGGCTCGACAGCTGGAGCCGCGCTGTCCTGCTCGGCGACCGTTTTCTGGTCCGCGTCGGACTTCATTTCAGTTTGTGTTTCAGTCGGCTTGTCATCCGTCTTCGCCATTGTCCCGGTCGACTTTGGCTCAGATTCGGTTTCGGAGGTCGTGTTGGCGGCAGGCGCCTTGACCACCACTGCTTGGTCAGTGGAACCTTCCGACGTGGACTGGTCGCCTTCAGGGCCGGCGCCCGACATCGCCTTGTCTTCCTTGTCGGTTACGGCTTCCCCGTCCGCCTTTGGCTGTGGGGCGACCGCAGCAACCATATTGCCTTCTGGCCGGTTGAAAGGAACAGCGACCCGAATCGCCGCGGCTGAACCGTTCGGCAGATACAAATCCGCCCGGATCGTGTGATCGCCGACCGAAAGTTCTTTCTGTGCCTCGACCAGGAAACGACCGGTCGCGCTGATCATGCTTTCACCGACGGCATCGTTGTCCGCAAAGACAATCACCTTGCCGCCCGGTGTGCCAGAGCCCGCAACGAAGAGTTGCCCATTCTCGATCTCCACGGCGTCAATCCGCACCCGGATATCTGCCGAGACCGCGGGCCTTTGCGACTTACCGGTATCCAGTGACGCTACTTCAGTGGTTTCACCAGGTTCCGGATCTGTTGTCGCTTCTGCTGTGTCCTCGGTTGGCGCGGCTTCGGCTGAACCTTCCGGCTCCGGCGCGGCCTCGCTTTTCTCCGTCATCGCCGCGGTCCTCAATGGTTCAGCTGTTTGTTTCTCCGTCGACGCAGAATCTTCATTTACAACGGCATGCCGTGCTGTTCCGGTAGACTTGACGCCCTCGTCGGCTTCCCGTGAGGCCGTGGCCTCTGGCGCGGCGGCGGCAGTCTCAACCTTATCATCCGTTTTCTCCACCATCACAGTTGCAACAGGCTTGTCCTGCGCTGCGCCCTTCGCCGGTTCCGCGTCGGCAACTTCAGTCGCCGCATCCGCAGCCGTCTGGGTTGTTCCTGTATCGGTGGCGCTCGCCGTCGACTGGCCCTCGGTCGACGCCAATTCCGACGTCTCCTTCTGGTTCGTCGAAACTGAGTCGGCGCTGGTCATCGCGCTTTCTGAAGCCGTGTCCGGTTCGTTTGAAGTCTCCAACGCCGAGGCGACCTGAATGGTTTCCCCACTGCTCGTCTCCTCGTCCGCGGCAGCCGTGGTCACTTCTTCGGTCGCAGCCGCAGGTTCAGTGTCTTGCGCTGTCGCGCCAGTTTCAGAGGTTGCAACAGTCTCTCCAGCCGGCTCGGACGAAGTCTCTGCAGCGGCCATCTCTTTGCCGGCGGCGTCAGATGTCTCCTCGGATTCAGCTGTCCTATCATCTGACTGCAAATTCTCGTCGCCGCCTGCGTCGGCGACAGCCTCCGGCTGGTCAAGCAGACGGCTCGGTTCGCCGGGTTTGGTCACCATGACCATGAGTTCACGACTGTCTTCTTCGGGAACACTGACGGTCGCGATCTCCTCGGAAAGCATCACCATGTCGGCGTCACCGCGGCTTCGCAGGCCGATCTCGTAGTCGCCTGGCGGCAGTGGATCGTCAAAAACTGTTACGAAATCACCCGATGGCCCGACTTCGGTCTCCGCAAGCACCGTGTCGCCGCTGAACACTTCGAGCATGACGCCTGGAGCCGCGCTGCCCGCCACAACTGTCGAGCCGTCCGGCTCTACGCGCAGAAGGCTGAATGTTGGAACGCCCCCCTGCGGCGCTATGTCTGCGGTCTCCTTTTGCGTTGCGGCGGCGTCATCGACATCGTCAACCCCGGATTGTTTTGCAACGGTCTCCACCTCGGCGTCGACGCCGTTGTCATTTGAAACGGTTTCCTCAACGACGACCTCTTCGTCAGTCGCTTGCTGAACCTCGGGTTTCTCCTGCCAGCCGTAGGGGTCGAACCGCAGCAGATAGCCGATCCCGACAACGATAACGAGAAGCGCCAGAATGGACCAGAAACGGCTTTTGTTGTTTGTCATGTTGCACTCCAGTCGCACGACGATTCGAAGCAAAAGCCGGATTGTGACAAAACGGCGAATTATCTACTTCGTGTTTCCGCGACTATCGCCGAAAACTCAAGGTTCCGGCGCCATTGAAAACGCCTTAAATCTGTTGACAAACTAGACTTTTTCGCAGTTGCAAACAAGTTTGATCGCCAGACCGCCGTTCCAGCCTCACAATTCGGCGACGGGACAAACTGAACGCTTGACGGCTGCCGCAGCCTCATGCTTCCTCGAACGATGTCAAGGAATCGAACCATCTGCGTCTATTGCGGCTCCCGCAACGGACAAAATCCAAACTACGAAGCAGCGGCCCGGAAACTAGGCCTCGACATGGCCGACAAGGATATTGGTCTGGTCTTTGGAGCAGGCACGTACGGCATCATGGGCGCCGTTGCTGACGCCGTTGTCGCCGGCGGCGGCAGGGTCACCGGCGTGATACCGGATTTCCTGAAGAACAAGGAAGCGAACGAAGCGGATCTGAAGCAGTTCGACGAGTTGATCGTCACCGACGACATGCATGAGCGCAAGCACATCATGTTCCGCAAGTCCGGCGCCTTCGTCGCATTGCCCGGCGGCATCGGCACGCTTGAGGAAATCATCGAAATCATGACCTGGGCCCAACTCGGCCGGCATAACCGTCCGATGGTTCTGGCCAATATTGACGGCTTTTGGGATCCCTTGCTGAAGTTGATCGAGCACATGGCCAATGAAGGCTTCCTCCACACCTCCCATCTGGTCAAACCCCTTGTTATCGACAACGCCGCGGATATCGTCGACGCGGTTCTCACGACATGGGAAAGCATCGACAGAAACGGCGGCGACGCCGAAATCATCGAAAAGCTCTGAAGGGCGCCGTTGAGTGTCCGTGCGAACGGCGAGCCGTTATGAATGCGATCTGCGGAGTCGATCCCCTTCTACGCCCATGGAATTTTCAACCCTGACTGAGGATTCGGCCTATTCGCCCGCCGGCGCGGCGGGTCGCGCGCGTAACGTCCGGAAGCTTGACCAGGAATAAATCGCAAGTGCCGTCCATATCAGGCAGAACGCCACGAACTGCCAATAGGAGAACGGCTCCTCGAATATAAAGACGGCGATCAGGAAAATCAGTGTCGGGGCGGTGTATTGCATCAGTCCAAGCGTCGAATATTTGAGCAGTTTTGCCCCAAAGGCGTAGAGGATAAGTGGAAACGCCGTTACAGGTCCAGCGAGCATCAGAAGCAGCATGCCGTCGAGGCCGTCATTGGTGAAGTGTCCGTCGCCGAACAGCCACAACAGCGCAAGCGCTGGAAGGCTCAGCAGCAGCACTTCGAGCATGAAGCCCTGCGTTGGACCGATGGGAAGCGTCTTCCTTAAAAACCCGTAGACGCCGAAACTGAAAGCCAGCGTCAGCGATATCCAGGGCAAGCCGCCGGCGTTCACCGTAAGGATAACAACGGCGATCACTGCAAGACCGATCGCCGCCGTCTGCGACCTGGTGAAGCGTTCTCTCAGAAACAGCGCCCCGAGGCAGATATTGACCAGCGGATTGATATAGTAGCCAAGCGCTGTCTCGACAGTCCGGTCAACTGACACGGCCCAGATATAGATCCACCAGTTGACTGAGATTAGAGTGGCTGTCAGCGCCGCGAGAGCCAGAGTTCTGGGTTGCCGGAAGGCTACCTTGAGATCGGACGTCCGCCCGAGTATCAGCAGGATTACGCCGGCGATCGGGACGGACCAGAGTATTCGGTGCGCAACCACTTCATAGGCCGGCACATGGGAGACGGCCTTCATGTAGAAGGGCATCAGCCCCCACAGACCGTATGCGCCGAAAGCGTAGAGAAATCCTTTCCGGGAATCCCCGTCGCCGTCCTCCTGGGAACTCATGAACTCGACAACTCTTCAACCGCCGTTCGGTTCTTGATCAGCTTGTAATTGATAGAATCCATGAGCGCCTGGAAAGAAGCGTCGATAATGTTGTCTGAGACGCCGACTGTCCACCAGCGCTCGCCGCTGCCGTCGTGCGACTCGACTAGCACCCTGGTGATTGCTTCAGTGCCGCCATTGAGGATACGCACCTTGTAGTCGCAGAGCTCCAGATCCTCGATCTCCTGCTGGAATTTGCCAAGATCCTTGCGCAAAGCGATGTCGAGAGCATTGACGGGACCATGTCCCTCGGCCACCGAGATGTGGCGCTCTCCATCGATCTCGACCCGCACGATCGCCTCGGAAATCGTCTTCAGGACACCGTTTGCGTCGAAGCGACGCTCGACCATGACGCGGAAGCTTTCTACCTTGAAAAACTGCGGAAGCGTGCCGAGGGTGCGACGCGCCAGCAGCTCGAAGCTGGCGTCCGCGGCTTCGTAGGCGTAGCCGCTCGCCTCGTGCTCCTTGACGATGGCGATCAGCGTGTCGAGCTTTGGGCTGTTCTTCGAAACCTTGATTCCCCGGCGGCTCAGCTCGTTGATAAAATTGGATTTTCCGCCCTGGTCCGAGACCATGACCTTTCGCGTATTTCCGACGCTCTCAGGCTCCACATGCTCGTAGGTCTTCGGGTCCTTCAGCAACGCAGAAGCGTGAATGCCCGCCTTGGTCGCGAAGGACGAGGCGCCCACGTAGGGCATTTGCGGATCGGGGGAGCGGTTCAGAAGTTCGTCGAACGCGTGGGACAGACGGGTCAGTTCCGTCAGCTTCTCCTCGTCGATCGACGTACAGAAGCTTTTATTCCAACGTGGTTTCAACACCAGATTGGGGATCAGGACAACCAGGTTGGCGTTGCCGCAACGTTCGCCAATACCGTTCAGAGTGCCCTGGATCTGACGCGCGCCGGCCTCCACCGCCGCCAGCGTATTGGCGACCGCAAGGCCGGTGTCGTTGTGGGCGTGAATGCCGAGGTGGTCGCCCGGAATTCCCGCCGCGATCACGGCCGTCACGATCTCCCTTACTTCCTCGGCCTGGGTTCCGCCATTGGTGTCGCAAAGCACCACCCAGCGCGCGCCGGCGTCCAGCGCAGTTTTCGCGCAAGCCAGGGCGTATTCTGAATTCGCCTTGTAACCGTCGAAGAAATGTTCGCAATCGACCATCGCCTCCTTGCCTGCGTCAACCGTCCGCTCAACGGAAGCGCGAATGCATTCGAGGTTCTCCTCGTTGGAAATACCAAGCGCGACATCCACATGGTAATCCCAACTTTTGGCGACAAAACATACGGCGTCGCTGTTCGACTGGACGAGGGACGACAGACCCGGATCGTTGGACGCCGAAAGACCGGCGCGCTTCGTCATACCGAAAGCGACAAAAGACGCTTTCTTCATTCGGTTCTGCTCGAAAAAGGCGGTGTCGGTCGGATTGGCGCCGGGATAACCGCCCTCGACGTAGTCGATCCCGAATTTGTCGAGCATCCCGGCGATCGCAATCTTGTCCTCGACGCTGAAATCGACGCCAGGCGTCTGCTGGCCGTCGCGCAATGTTGTGTCGAACAGGTAGATTTTCTCGCGGCTCATGGCTGCACATCCCAGTTTTCGGTGTCGTGATCGGGGTGCTGGCTATTGCTCGCGGCGATCGCCGACAATTCTGCGTCGTCCATCTCGCCATCGGTTCCGGTTTCATGCGCCTCGAGACCAGCGAGATCTTTGAACCAGGGCATACGCGCCTCCGTTCCGAACTGCTGCAATGGCGCCACGAGTTCAGGCTGGTCCAGCGAACCGAGCGTCACGGAATAGTGGTCAGACGCCATCGCATCGAATATCAGAGGCGTACCGCACCGGCTGCAAAAACCGCGCCGGACGGGCTCGGACGACCGGAACCATGAAATGGCGCCGCGGGTAACGTGGAACTGCTCGCGTTTCGCTCCAGCCAACGGCATGAAATAATGGCCCGCCGCCTTCTGGCACATCCGGCAATGGCAGATATGCGGGTCGCTCAGTTCGCCGTCCACGCGGTATCGGACGGCGCCGCACTGGCAACCGCCTGTTGTTATTTTGGTTCTCATGATCCACATGTGGCAGATAGGTCGGAAACCTGTCTCCGTCCTACCGCCTCGCCTCCCATTCGGTTGTCCTCTCACCGGTCGCCGGGTCCTTCCCATCCTTCAGCTGGATTCCTGCTTCCGACAGCCTCTCCCTGATTGCATCCGCTTCCGGCCAGTTCTTCTGTCGGATCAGATCAAGCCTCTGCTCGATCCAGCGGGCGATTTCTTCTTCGTCCATGTCGACGGAGGCCGTTTCCCGATACGTTTCGAAGCCGAGGAACGACAAGGACGAGGCCAACGCCGCGCCGTCCAGTTCGTTCAGTCTCGGCAGAGCCTCGGAAACGTTGAGGTCGTCCGCGATCGCCGCCATGACAGCGTCATCCACCGGTCCGTCCGCCGGCGCGTCCCCTGCCCGCCTTGCGAATTTGTCCAGGATACGCTCCGCCTCCTCGAGCTTGCGCACGCTGAAATCGATAGGCTCGCGATAGTGAGTCATCAGCATTCCGAGACGCAGAACCTCGCCTGGCCATGAACGCCCGCCAAAAGTCTCTGTCTCCAGCAACTCGCGAATTGTTACGAAGTTGCCGAGGCTCTTTGACATCTTTCTGCCTTCGACCTGCAAAAAGCCGTTGTGCATCCAGATGTTGGCCATGCGCTCGGTTCTGTGTGCGCAGCAGGACTGAGCGATTTCGTTCTCGTGATGCGGAAAAATCAGATCAAGGCCGCCGCCATGAATATCGAAGGTCTGACCGAGATAGCGCGCGCTCATCGCGGAGCATTCGATATGCCAACCGGGCCGTCCCGTGCCCCATGGCGAAGGCCATCCGGGCTCGCCTTCCGATGACAGCTTCCAGAGCACGAAGTCCCCCGGATTGCGCTTGTGCGCCTCGACGTCTACGCGGGCGCCGGCCTGCTGTTCTTCAAGAGAACGATTGGACAATCCGCCATAGGCCGGCATCGAGGTTACGTCGAACAGCACCTCGCCTCCGGCTTCGTAGGCATGGCCCTTTCTCAACAACTCCTCGATCAGTTCGATCATCTGGGGAATGTTGTCTGTCGCGCGCGGCTCGATGCTGGGTTCAAGGCAGCCAAGCGCGCGAACGTCTTCATGAAACTGGTCTGCGGTCTTCTTCGTCACCCGGGCGACGGCCTCGTTCAGCGGTTCCCCTGGATAATCGCGCGCCGCGCGGGCGTTTATCTTGTCGTCCACATCCGTGATGTTGCGCACATAGGTCACGTGATCTGGTCCGTAAACGTGCCGTAAAAGTCGATACAGCACATCAAAGACGATGACCGGTCGCGCATTGCCGATATGGGCGTAGTCATAGACCGTGGGGCCGCAGACATACATGCGCACCCTGTCGGGATCGATCGGATGGAATTCTTCCTTCCGCCGAGTCAGCGTGTTGTAGAATGTCAGAGGTCGTACGCCCATAACAAAACTCCCGGTGCCACTGGTCGGGCGTTTGTCGTGATTGTTTTGAGACGAAAACGGCCGAGCCAGCGAATGGCTAGCGAATAATGATCCAGCAAATGCAGATGGCGACAACGCCAAATATCGTTTTCATGAGCGCCTTATCGCCGCTCGAAAGGCGAAGGTCAAGCGCTCATTAGAGGAATTCTCATTCAGCGAAGAAGCGTTGCAGCAGCCCCAGCGCCAGCGCCGCCATGACGAGCCCGATCAGGATGTCCAGTGCGCGCCAGGCCGACGGCCTGGCAAAAAGCGGCGCAAGCAGTCGCGCGCCGTAACCCAGCCCAAAGAACCAGACAAAGGAAGCGAGAACAGCGCCTGCGCCGTAGGCGACGCGCGCCCCCCCGACGTATTGTCCCGAAAGGCCGCCGATCAGCAGCACAGTATCAAGATAGACATGCGGGTTGAGAAAGGTCAGGGCGAGACAGGTGGCGACTGCGGTCCGCAAGGTCTGTTCACGGGAATTGTCCGCCAGCAGCGCATGCGGATGGAGCGCCCGCCGGAAAGCGAGAAACGCATAGGCAAGCAGAAAGGCGGCCCCGCCCAGCGTCACCGCGGTGATCAGCCAGGGCGAGCGGGCAATAAACGTCCCGAGGCCGGTGACGCCGGCGGCGATCAGCAAGGCGTCCGAGAGCGCGCCAATCAGGCAGACAACGAAAACGTGTGACCGGATCAGACCCTGCCGCAGGATAAATGCGTTCTGCGCGCCGATCGCAACAATCAGCGATCCTCCGAGGAAGAAACCCGACAGAACCGGCCCTAACAATCCCTGTTCCAGCGCCATTCCTTCGGCCTACCCTGGCCCGAACAGCGACATCTGGCCGCCATCGTCCTTATCGGAGTTCTCCGTCTCCGGCTCAGGTTCGACGCGTTCCTGGACTTGAGGCCCAATATTGGCGACCTTATTGACGAGACTGGACACCGGCACGGCTTCGAAGAAGCCGGGTTCAACTGGCTGCAGCAGATCGTCGACATCGCGCGGCTCCTGTGTCCTACAGTCCAGCCAGCGCGCGAAATCTCGCTGGCGAATAACCACCGGCATGCGATGATGGATTGGCGCAAACTCCTCGTTGGCGCCGGTGGTCAGGATCGCGCCGGTATCGATTTCGGAACCGTCCACGGCCAGAAGCGTGTCGGTCAACCCGGCGAAGGCGACGAGTTCGCCATTGCGCGGCCGCACCCAGTAGGCCTGCGGTTTGCTCCGCCCTTCCCGCTGCCACTCATAGAATCCGGAAGCCGGAACAAGCGTGCGTCGATGGCGCATCGAAGCGCGAAAGGAGGCTTTTTCATTGGCCGTTTCCGAGCGTGCGTTGATCAGCATTGGAAAATCGCGCGGATCCTTGACCCATGACGGCAGCAGTCCCCATCTGACCAGCATCGCTTTTCGGTCTGGCATGTTTTTGCGCTCGTCCGGATCGGCGCCCGGACCGGACATGACCATGAGGATCGGTTGGGAGGGAGCGATGTTATATCGCGGCACAACCTGAATCTCGAGTTCGGCGAGTTCGAAAAACAGCTCGATGGCATGGGCGTTCGCCAGCAGCGAAAATCGGCCGCACATGAATCCTCCGCGACATTGGACAAGCGACGATCTTATAGCGGTTCACACTTGCGGCACAATAATCTATGGCAACAGGATGATATCGCCTCCTGAACCTGTTTCACCCGTCGCCGCCGTGTCCTGTATTGTCCGGCGCGACCGCCGCTATCTCCTTGTCAAGCGCGCCAGAGGCGAAGCAAAGGGACAGTACGCCTTTCCCGGCGGAAAGGTGGAGCCGGGGGAAACATTAACGCAGGCGGTTTTGCGTGAATTGCGCGAGGAGACCGGACTGGTTGGTTTCGGCGTGCGTTTCTTCAGGCTGTATGACCTGATCGCCCGCAACGACGACGGTTCGTTACGCAGCCACTATGTCCTGGCGGTTCACATGGTCGAGCAGGTGCACAGCGACCAAGCGATCGCCGCCGACGACGCCGAGGAAGCTGACTGGTTCTCCGCTTCGGATTTGCAACATGTTTCAGTAACTCCCAGTGTGGCAGAATGTATCGATGAGCTGGAAGAGGCCGGATATGGACGTGACTGCTAGGCGCATCGCCTCCATCTTTCTCGCAGGGGCGCTGCATGCAGGGCTTGTTGCGCCGGCATCGGCGCAGGCTGTGCTTCCGCCCTACGAGAACAGGCTTTTGCGGCTGTCGGAGATCGTGGGATCGATCCACTATATCCGGACACTGTGCGCCAAGCGCGACGAGGGCTGGCGCGACAAAATGCAGGCGTTGATTGAGCTGGAAGGCGAGGACGCCCCTACCCGCGCCCGGTTGACGGCCGCCTTCAATCGCGGCTACAGATCCTTCGCAGCGGTGCACACGAAGTGCAACGAAGTGGCGCTTGAGGCGGAAGCCCAATACAGGAAAGAAGGTCTCGACCTTGCGTCGGCGATCATTGCGCGCTACGGAAATTAAACAATCATTAACCTGACAATCCGGACTGCCATTGGAAGATCACAGTCTGTGGTATTCTCGAGTCGGGAAGAAATTGGAGCCTTAGTCTCCAGGTGGTGACATGAGAGAAGCAAACTTGTCTGAAATTGACGAGATGATCATTCACGAAAAGATGCAGACGGCGCTTGAACATCAGGTCGAGGCCTGGGCGGACGGCGTGGCCGACGGAATCGAACCTGAAATCATTGCCGACGCGGCCTTGGTGACGGTCATGCGTGAAGCCGTCAAACTGTTCGGCGAAGACGGCGCGGAAGCCGTGCTCGACGATCTCAAAAGCAGAATACTCGCCGGAGAATTTTCACCGGACCGCCAGATTCAGTAATCGCCGGAGGAGCCATGCCCTTTGCCGCCACGGGACGCCCGGCGTTTGCCGCGAACCTCGGCTTCATGGCGTATTTCCTCACCGCAGGCGCCGTCTGGCCGGCGCAAACTGCGTTAAACGGCCATGCCGTGCAACCACCGGACCGGATCGAACTCGCGCTCAGCGAAATAAAGGAAATCGAAACCGAAACGGAAGATGAGACCGGCTTCGGGCAAGGTCTCCCGCTGCCACCCAAACTGGGCGCCGCTCCACCGGAAGAAAGCGTTGAACGCCGCGATCTTCCCGACGTCGAAGTAAGCAAGGATCTGTCGCTTCTGCCGGAGCCGGTCAGACGCATGCGCGAATTGATCGTCGAGGCCGCGAAAAGCGGCGATCCGGAGAAACTGCGACCACTTCTGGGAACCGGGCCTACGGCTACGCAACTCTCATTCGGCGCCATTGACAGCGATCCGATCCAGTATCTGAAAGACGTGTCCGGAGATCAGAATGGCCTGGAATTACTGGCTATTCTTCTCGATATTTTCGACGCCGGATATGCCCGCCTCGATGCAGGCGAAGCGACCGAAATCTATATCTGGCCGTATTTCTACACCCTGCCGCTCGACGTCCTCGACGATCGGCAGATGGTCGAACTGTTCCGGATCATTACTGCCGGAGACCTGCAGGACATGAGGGCTTTCGGATCATACTCCTTCTACCGCACGGGCATTTCGCCGGACGGAGAATGGCTGTTCTTTCTAGCAGGTGATTGATCATCGCACGATACGGTCTTGCCCGAAGCCCGTCCCGCCATTAGGTAATGCCGCATACGGCAAGGAAAAGCGGATTTGACTCGAACAACGCTGAAAAATCGCGGCCTCGTGGATATTCACGGACCTGATGCGGAAACGCTGCTTCAGGACGTGATCACGTGCGATCTCCTGTCCCTTGAGGCTGGCGTGGCGAGGCAAGGCGCCCTGCTTACGCCGCAAGGCAAAATCATGTTTGATTTCCTTGTATCGCGTCACGGCAAAGACGGATTTCGTTTCGATATCGATCGCTCGGCGCTGGGCGATTTTGTAAAGCGCATGACCATGTACAAGCTTCGCGCAAAGGTCTTCATCGAGCCTGAGGAATCCACATCCGTGACGGCCGTCTGGGACGAAGAAACGCCTCAAAAAAGCCTCGCCGACGAGCGCTTTGCACAGGTTTCCGACGTCTGCCGGCTTTATGGCGAGGCAGGCGGCGAAACCGCCTCTCTGCTCGATTACGACCGCTTGCGCGTCGACAATGGCGTGGCCGAGGCCGGTCGGGATTACGAGGCCGGCGACGCGTTTCCGCATGATGCACTGATGGACCTGAACAGGGGTGTGTCGTTCAAAAAGGGCTGTTTCGTCGGCCAGGAAGTGGTTTCCCGCATGCAGCATCGCGGCACTGCGCGGCGGCGCGTTATGAAGGTCTGGGCAGAGGTGGATCTGCCGGAAAGCGGCGCTGCCGTCACTGCAAGCGGCAAATCGGTCGGAACGCTTGGCTCCGTTGTCGGCGACAGGGCACTGGCGATTCTGCGCACGGACCGTGTCGCGAGCGCGCTCGACAAGGATACTGCATTGCTGGCGGGCGATGTCCCCGTACGGCTTGCCTTTCCGGAATGGACCGGCCTTTCGCTCGCGCAGGAAGAACGGGATTCGGGTTCAACAGCGCAATGAGCGCCCGCGAAACCGCGCCACGCGCTTGGCAGCGCATGCTTTCCGGACGCCGTCTCGATCTTTTGAACCCGTCGCCTCTGGATATTGAACTGTCGGATATTGTTCACGGCCTCGCTCGAGTTGCGCGCTGGAACGGACAGACGATCGGCCGCCACGCGTTCTCGGTCGCTCAGCACTCCGTCGTCGTGGAGCAGATCTTCTGCCTTTTGAAGCCGAAAGCCTCTGCCGCCGACAGAATGGCCGCACTCCTTCATGATGCGCCAGAATATGTCATTGGCGACATGATCTCACCTTTCAAGGCGATCGTCGGCGGCGACTACAAGAGCGTTGAACGCAGACTGCAGGAAGCGATCCATCTGCGTTTCGGGCTGCCGGCTCAGATGACCAAATCGCTGAAGGACGCAATCAAGCGTGCCGATCGCATTTCGGCCTTCTTCGAAGCAATCCAACTCGCCGGTTTCAGCGAAAGCGAGGCGGCCCGCCTGTTCGGACGGCCGCGCGGTATTTCATCCGACGATCTTCCAATCGAGCCGATGTCGGCGACCCGGGTCCAACGTCTCTTTTCAAAACGCTTCGAGGAGATCGAAACCGTACGCCCGAAAAACACGGAATAGGCGCCATGCCGCATCTGGTTGTTTGCCCGCTCTCCCGGCTCGACAAAACCGCTAGCGAGCACGATGTGCGAGACATCATCACATTGCTGTCGCCAGATATGCAGGCCGAGCGCCCGGCGGGCGTTCCGGCAGACCGCCATCTGCGGCTCTCTTTGCATGATATCAGCGCTGAAATCAGCGGAATGGAAAGACCGGCGGCCGATCACGTCTCCGGAATGATCGATTTTGCAAGATCATGGACCCGGGAAAAGCCGCTGCTGATTCACTGTTGGATGGGAATTTCCCGATCGACCGCCGCCGCGTATATTTGCGCCCTTTCGGTCAATCCGGATCTCGACGAAATGGAGCTCGCGCTCGAACTGCGAAGGCGATCGCCTTCGGCCACGCCAAACGCCCGCCTCGTAGCCCTTGCGGATGAAATTCTTGGTAGCAAAGGCCGCATGAACGCCGCGATAAAGCGGATCGGACGCGGCCGGAATGCACGGGAAGGCGCGCCATTCGTCCTGCCGATCAAGTGACTATCCATCACGATCAGCATGGAAAAATCCTGAAAAGCATCAATTATTCTGATTGATCCTGCAGAATTGCTGCTTTGACTTATGGGATTGAACGAGGCTATTTCCAACGTTGGACTATTCATGCACGTCCGGAAATCCATTTATCGTGGCGGGAAGATCTTTCAATGAGCACGACGGCCAAGGAATCGACCGCTAGCGCGCCGGCAAAGGCTGCGCTGCCCTGGATCATCATCATTTGCGGCTGTCTCATTGCGCTCATAACCTTCGGTCCGCGTTCTGCGATGGGGTTCTTCCAACTCCCCATGCTCGCCGACACAGGCTGGGACCGCACGACCTTCGGTCTGGCGATGGCGCTGCAGAATCTTTGCTGGGGCCTTGGCCAACCGTTCTTCGGCGCGATCGCCGACAAGTACGGCACGTGGCGCGTGCTTTTCCTGTCGGCCGTGCTCTACGCCGCCGGTCTGTGGATCATGGCCCTTGGCACGACGCCGACCTGGCTTCATATCGGTGGCGGCGTGCTGGTCGGCCTGGCGGTCGCGGCCGGCTCTTTCGGCATCATCCTGTCGGCATTCGCGCGCAATGTAGCCCCTGAGAAGCGTTCGCTGGTCTTCGGCTTCGGCACGGCAGCCGGCTCGGCCGGCATGTTTATTTTCGCGCCTATAAGCCAGGGCCTGATCGACTCCTTTGGCTGGTCGGATTCGCTTGTCTATCTCGGCCTCGCAATGCTGGTCATTCCGGTTCTGGCGATACCGCTGCGCGGCAACGCCTCGTCGGGAACGCAATCTGCAAGCGAATACGAGCAGACAGTGCGCGAGGCCCTGCGCGAAGCTTTCACTCATCACAGCTACGTACTGCTGACTGCGGGATTCTTCGTCTGTGGGTTTCAGGTCGCGTTCATCACCGCGCATTTCCCAGCTTATATCGGCGATATCGGCCTGGACGCCGGATATGCGGTCATGGCGATCGCCCTGATCGGTTTTTTCAACATCATCGGATCGCTGGCGTCCGGAATCATTGGGCAAAGCCATTCCAAGCCGATGATGCTGGTCCTGCTCTATGTCGGTCGTTCAATCGCGATCACGATCTTTCTGCTCACGCCGCAGACCGGCGCAAGCGTGATCGTCTTTTCTATTGTCATGGGGCTGCTGTGGCTGTCCACAGTGCCGCCAACCAACGGCCTGGTGGCGATCATGTTCGGAACACGGCATCTTGGAATGCTCGGAGGAGTTGTATTCCTGTCGCACCAGATCGGTTCCTTTCTTGGCGTCTGGCTGGGCGGCTATCTTTATGATCGCCTCGGCAGCTACGATCCGGTTTGGTGGCTTGGCGTGGCGCTCGGTCTGTTTGCCGCGATAGTACACTGGCCGATCCAGGAAAAAGCCGTAGACCGGCCAGTGGTCGCCCCCGCAGCATAGAGCGGTTCAAGCACCGCCCTACCTCATAGTCCGATTCCGGTTGTTCCGCTTGTAGTATGAAAACAAAGGCAGAATCGGACATCGAACCAAACCTGTTTCAATGAATGAAGGTCACATTGGCCAGCCGGTGGGCCATGACAAGTTCCTTGCGCTCCTGGCGGGTCAATCGACCCTTCTTACCCAGCGTGCGCGCTCTCTCCTGGGCCGCCTTCCTGCAAAGTTCGGTAATATGGGACATCAGTATTCTCCGTTTGCGTTGATGAAACGGATATAGCCATCAAGGCGAGAAATCCTAATTAAACAATCGTAATGATTGCATCATCGCGCAGGAACTATTGCGCAGGCCCAAGCGCCTTCAACGCCGCCTGAATGAAACCGGCCCGCGCTTCCGGCGCCTTTAGGCCACGCGGCTCATAGACGTGCCGCTCCAGAAAATAGCCGGTCAATTGAAAGGCAGAGGCGAGCCCCTCCCTGTCGGCTGCCCGCTTCGAAGCCTTGCCAAGGAATTCCGGCAGAACAAGCATCTTCTCCGCCCAGGGCTGGCCGGCGCTGCGACCAACCGCCCTGCCCGATTTCGGGGAGACGAATGCAAGGTCTTCGGTCGCGCCGGTCGCCGCACAGCGTTTCAGGTCCAGTCCGAAACCAAGATCATCCAGGACGGCAAGTTCGAAACGGATGAAAAGTTCCCCGGCGTCGACCGGCTCGTGAAGATGGCCGAGAATTATGCCGAACGCCTCAAACAGGTGTGGATGCGGATCGCGTTCTGGCAAGAGCCGCAGAAGCGCGCCGATCGCCTGCACGCCATAGACGGCCGTCGCAGTTTCCATCAGACGCGCGGCGCGCAGTTCAAGGGCCTCGACCTGATAGTTGCCCAGATGTTGATCAAGACGCGCGCGCCAGTTGAGCGCCACGCTGTTGCCCGGCTGCAGCAAGGGCTGCATGCGGCGTGAGCGGCCGCCTCGCACCAGTCCCAGATGGCGGCCATGGTCGCGCGTCATGGCTTCCGCTATCACGCTGGTTTCGCCGTGCTGGCGAACCCCGAGAATTATGCCTTCATCCTGCCACTGCATGACGGAACCTTCCCGCGCGTTCAGTCGGGAAATTCTAGCCCGATTTCGCGGTATCGCTCGGGATCGTCGCCCCAATTGTCGCGGACTTTCACGAACAGGAAAAGATGGACATTCTGGTCGAGTATGTCGGAGATCTCCTTGCGCGCCATCTGGCCGATCGCCTTGATGGCCTCGCCCTTGCGACCGAGCACAATTTTTTTCTGGCTGTCGCGCTGCACGTAGATCACCTGTTCGATGCGGACGCTGCCGTCCTTGCGCTCTTCCCATTTCTCGGTTTCCACATGGGAGGCGTAAGGCAGTTCCTGGTGCAGGCGCAGATAGAGCTTTTCGCGTGTGATCTCGGCGGCGAGCTGTCGCATCGGCAAATCCGAAATCTGGTCTTCCGGATAATACCACGGCCCTTCGGGGAGCCTTTGCGCCAGGAAATCGAGCACATCGCCGCAACCGGATCCCTTCAAGGCTGAAATCATGAAGGTCCGCTCGAAATCGACCGTTTCGTTGGCTTTCGCGGCCAATTCAAGCAATTTTTCCCGCTTCACCTGGTCAATCTTGTTGAGGAGAAGGATCTTCGGTCTGTCGACCTCTTTCAGCCCTTCCAGAATGTTCAGAGCCTCGTCGACGAGACCGCGTTCGGAATCGATAATGAACAGGATAATGTCGGCGTCATGCGCGCCACCCCAGGCGGTCGAAACCATGGCCCGGTCAAGCCGTCTCTTCGGCTTGAAGATGCCCGGCGTGTCGACAAGCACGATCTGTGCGCCGTCATGCATGACAATGCCGCGCACGACTGAACGAGTCGTCTGCACCTTGTGGCTGACGATAGACACCTTCGCGCCGACCAGATGATTGACGAATGTCGACTTGCCGGCGTTCGGCGCGCCGATCATCGCGACAAAACCCGACCGGGTTGATTTTTCCTGCTGCGGTTCTTCTGTCTCAGTTGTCATCATTGGTCCGTTGCCACACGCCTTCCCGCTCCAGGAGACGGGTCGCCGCATCCTGCTCTGCGATCCTCCGGGAGCGGCCCTGCCCGATTTCGGGCTCACTGCCGCCCAACTCGACGCGCACGGTGAAATGAGGATCGTGATCCGGTCCAGTTCTTTCCACGATCGTATAGCGCGGCGTATCGCCGGTCCTTACATGCGCCCATTCCTGCAATTCGGTCTTGGCGTCCCGCCGCGCCTGTTCGGAATCTTTCGCCCGCGTATCCCAGTTTTTGGCGATGAATCGCCTCGCCGCGTCCAGGCCAGCGTCGAGATAGATTGCTGCTATCAGTGATTCCATCACGTCGGCGCGGACATTCGTCATCCGCTTTCCCTTGACGCTTTTCACGTCGGAACCGGTGCGGATGAACTGGTGTAGCTGCAATTCGTCGGCGACCGCGGCACAGGTGGTCGCGCTTACGAGCCGGTTCAGCCGGACGGACAACTCGCCTTCCTTGGCCTTGGGAAACAGGCTGAACAGCATCTCGGCGATCACCAGCCCAAGCACCCGGTCGCCCAGGAATTCCAGACGCTCGTAGTTTAAAAAACTCCCGGCGCGGGCGCTGGAATGGGTCAGCGCCCGTTCCAGCCTGTCACGATTCGAGATCGGGTGTCCGACAATGTCCTCAAGTCGCCTGAAATCGCTTTCCGAGAGACCTGTCTTGTGACTCATTCAGTAAACTCGAAGAACCGCGTCGGCCGCAAATCCTGAGGCCATTTCCAGATTTGCAGGGGCGAGGCGCCGTCGCCGATGGAGAAGAAGATCATCTCGGCGCGTCCGACAAGATTCTCGGCAGGCACGTAGCCAACGTCGAAACGGCTGTCGGCCGAATTGTCGCGATTGTCGCCCATCATGAAATAATGGCCTTCCGGCACCAGGAATTCCCGCGTGTCGTCGCCGGCGCCGTTCGGGAACTCATCAAGCGTATCGTAGCTGACGCCGTTTGGAAGCGTCTCCTGAAACACAGCCGCGGGATTGTCGTTAACGCCATGGGCGCGCGGGTTGAACTCGCCGACTCGCTCGCGCTTGACTGGTGTGTCGTTGATGTACAGTACGCCGCCCTTCATGCGAATGCGGTCGCCCGGCAAACCCACGACGCGCTTGATGTAGTCAATCTTCGGATTCGGAGGAAAGCGGAAGACAACGATATCGCCGCGTTTTGGTTCGCTGCCCCATATGCGCCCTGAAAACAGGTCGGGCGAGAACGGAAACGAGTACCTTGAATAGCCATAGGCGTATTTCGAAACGAAAAGATAGTCGCCCTGCAGGAGCGTGGGCATCATCGATCCCGAGGGAATCGAGAAAGGCTGAAAAAGAAAACTACGGATGACGAGCGCCAGTATCAGCGCCTGGATGATGACCTTGACGGTTTCCCAGAGAGCCGATTCTTTCTTTTCCGCTTTGTCGGACACGTTTGCCAAACCCTTTAATCCTTTTCGATGCTGCAGCTTACTAGATCGCCGGTCCCGCATTGTAAATGGAATCCGGTCACGATGCTGTCTTTTCACTCGCATGAGCCTCGATGATCACGAAGGCCTGGGCCAGCGGAAAATCATCGGTTATTGTCAGATGCAAGGCGGCGGAAAAGCCTTCAGGAAGGAGCTTTTCAAGCTGTTGCAGCGCGCCGCCGGTCAGTTCCAGCGTCGGGCGCCCGTCATCGAGATTGAATACGCCGATATCCCGCCAGAAAACGCCTTTCGATATGCCGCTTCCAAGCGCCTTGGAACAGGCTTCCTTCGCCGCAAAACGTTTTGCATATGAAGCCGCTTTCTGCTTGCGGCGTTCAGAGCGCTCCTGCTCGACTTCCGTAAAGCAACGCGTCGTAAACCGCTCGCCGTGACGCGCGATGGTTCGCTCGATACGCCTGATGTCGATCAGATCGCTTCCAATGCCGACAATCATGAGCGCTGGATCCGGCTGGTCATACCGTCTGACCGTTGGAGAGGCCGTCGCGACGCGTGCGTTTCTGGTCAAGCCTGCGACGGCGCTGGCTCTGGAAGGCGGCGACGCTCAGATAGGCGATCAGATAGGCCCCGACGCCGAACACCAGCGCAAATGGCAGGCAACCCACCGCCATCGGCTTCAGGATCGGGCCCCATATCTGTGAAAAATCCAGATGTCGGAACAGCTGGCCGAGATCGATTACCCTGTTGGTCTCCTCGAAATTGTCGGTCATGATCCGGTTGCCAAGCTTGTAGCTGGCGGTCCAGATAAAGGGAAAAGTCAGCGGGTTTCCGAAGGCGGTGCCGAGCGCCGATGCTATGATATTTCCGGCGATCACATAGGCGAGCGCCGCGGCGATCACGAAATGCAGCCCGAGAAATGGCGTCCAGGAAGCGACCACTCCCGCCGCCACGCCGGCTGCGATTGCGTGCGGCGTCGCCGTCAGCCGCAATATCCGCTTTCCAAAATACTGGAACGACCTTGAGAAGGACCGCCGCGGCCAAAGAAAAACGCGTATCCTTTCAATAAAACCAGCAGGTTTGCGTCGGCGAAAGAGCATGTGTCGATGTTCGAGAACGGGAGCGGATATCTGGAGCCAATGTACATGGTTGCGTTGCGGATAACAGTCCCTTTGTGCACTGGTCAGGTTAAACAAATCCTGATTTGCTGGCGAATCTGTGGCCGGACCTAATCATATATGCGGACGGCGTCACTGACGCAGGAAAGCCCCTTCAACGTGGTGACAAGTTTGTTGAGGTGCTTGAGGTCCCAGACGCCAAGATCGAATTTCATCTCGGTGAAATCGTCGGCTACCCTGACCATCGTCAGCATGTTGATATTGGTGTCGCTCGCGGCGATTGTTTGCGCCACGTCTGCGAGCGTTCCGGGCTCGTTCAATGCATTGACGGTGACACGGGCGTTGAACCTTCTGTCGCCGGCCTGGTCGATATCCCAGCGCACGTCGATCCAGCGCTCCGGCTTGTCGTCGAACTCGGTGAGTTTGGAAGACTGGATCGGATAGATCGTGATGCCCTGCCCTGGCTCCATAATTCCGACGATGCGGTCTCCGGGCACAGCGCCGCCCTTACCGAAGGAAACCGGCAATTCTCCGCCAGCTCCCCGGATCGGCAGCGCGTCGTCGACAGCCCGGTCCTTTGCGTCTTTGCGCGCCTTCGATCGACCCGGCACACGGAAGATCATGCCGGCGGCGCTGCGCAGATTAAACCAGCCCTCGTCGGAGGGAGATTGCTTGATCGTCATACGTTCGCTCTTGTGATCCGGATGGATCGCCAGCAACACGTCTCTGGACGACAATTCGCCGCGACCGACCGCGGCGATTGCATCTTCCACGTCCTTGTAGCCGATCCGGTGCAGCACCGGCTTCAGGTCGTCGCGTGTGAAGACCTCACCTGCCCGGCTGAAAGCCCGTTCGATGATCCTGAAACCGAGACCGGAATATTGCTTGCGCACAGCCGCCCGGGTTGCGCGCCGAATGGCGTGCCGCGCCTTGCCGGTCACGACGATCTCTTCCCAGGCCGGCGGCGGCACCTGTACGCCCGAACGAATGATTTCAACCTCGTCGCCATTGCTGAGACGGGTGACCAGCGGCATGATCCGACCGTTGATTTTCACGCCCACGCAGGTGTCTCCAATGTCGGTGTGAACCGCATAGGCGAAATCGATCGGCGTGGCCCCGCGCGGCAGGGCGATCAGTTGCCCCTTTGGCGTGAAGCAGAACACCTGGTCGTGAAACAGCTCCAGCTTGGTGTGTTCGAGAAATTCTTCCGGATTGTCGCCGGTGGACAATTGTTCGATCGTACGCCGCAGCCAGGAATAGGCTCTGGAATCCTCAGGAAGCGAGGCGTTGCCGACATTATCCTTGTATAGGGCATGAGCGGCGACGCCGTATTCGGCGATCTCGTGCATCCGTTCGGTGCGGATCTGCAGTTCCACGCGTTGCCGAGACGGCCCGATGATCGTCGTGTGGATGGAGCGGTAGTCGTTTTGCTTCGGCGTCGAGATGTAGTCCTTGAAGCGGCCAGGAACGACGGACCATCGCGTATGGACAATGCCAAGGGCGCGATAACAGTCGTCCAGATCGTCGACGATGATGCGAAAGCCGTAGAGGTCCGACAATTGTTCGAAGGACAGAGACTTGGACTGCATCTTGCGGAAGATTGAATAAGGTTTCTTCTGCCGGCCGCTGACCTTCGCCTTCAAACCCTTCTCGACAAAGAGCTCCTCCAGCTCCGTCTCGATCTTCTTGATGATGCCTTTGTTTTTCTTCGTCAGCTCCTCGAGCCGCGCCGACACGGTTTCGAAGGCCTCGCGGTTGAGATGCTGGAACGAAAGTTGCTCAAGCTCCTCGCGCATATCCTGCATACCCATGCGCCCCGCTAGCGGCGCATAGATGTCCATCGTCTCCTCGGCGATGCGCGCGCGCTTGTCGGGGGCCACGTGGTCCAGCGTACGCATATTATGCAGACGGTCTGCGAGCTTGACGAGCAGCACGCGCACGTCGTCAGAGACAGCGAGGAGCAGCTTGCGGAGGTTTTCCGCCTGCTTGGCGCGCTTGGTGACCAGATCGAGCTTCTTGATCTTGGTCAGTCCTTCGACAAGCGCGCCGATATCTTCTCCGAAGAGCTCGTCTATCTCGTCTCGCGTGGCGGTCGTATCCTCGATCGTGTCATGCAACAGGGCGACCGCGATGGTCGATTCATCCAGATGCATATCGGTCAGGATAGCGGCGACCTCGAGAGGATGCGATATGTAGGGATCGCCGCTCGCCCGCGTCTGCTTGCCGTGCTTTTGCATGGCATAAACGTAAGCCTTGTTCAGCAGGGCTTCATTGACGTCAGGCTTGTATTTGTGCACGCGCTCGACGAGCTCGTACTGACGCATCATTGACCGTATAACTCCAAACAGTCAGGCATGACGGGAACTCTGCCCGACAAAAAGAAAAATGCGCCGGAAAGGATCCCGGCGCACCGAATGTTACTCATATTGTAACTCCACCGAAGTGGTTCAATAGTCGTCGCTTTTTTCCGGCGGCACAAGTCCTTCGATGCCCGCAAGCAGATCTTCTTCCGTCATGCGATCGAAAGCAACGCCTTCGACTTCCGACTGCGGCGCATCTTCTGTCGTGACGGCCTCTGGCGTAGCGGCCTGATCGGTCGTCTCGAGAAGGGACGCCGGATCGGGCTCCGGCTCATCCACTTCCACATGCTTCTGCAGGGAATGGATGAGATCTTCCTTTAGGTCGCCCGGAGACAGTGTCTCGTCGGCGATTTCGCGCAATGCAACGACGGGATTCTTGTCGTTGTCACGATCGACCGTGATCATGGCGCCTTGGGAAACCTGACGGGCGCGGTGGCTGGCGAGCAGCACGAGATCGAAACGGTTGTCTACTTTGTCGATACAGTCTTCGACGGTGACGCGGGCCATGGCCTGTCCTTTGTTAAATCGTTCGTTCAGGGATTACGGAGCCAGATACTCCTTAATCTCCAGTTTTTCAAGCGAATTGGGCGATATTCAGGTATCGGCCTGTTCAAACGGATTTCATTCTTGCCAACAGCAATAAAATTCTGCAAAAACGGTTGCCTCTTTGCGAACATAAAAATATGTCTGTGTGGGACAAGCGTGACAGGTTGCTACGCAATGTCTTTGTAATATGCGTAGTTTCTTTTGATGCTTTAGTTTAACCGTTATGTTAAAAACTGTTTGATATACTCTTTCTAATTTCTGTTTTATGATTTACTCTCACTAAAAATCAACTACAGGATTATAAATGTTTGATTCTCGCGAAAAAATATCTCTCTTTATTGATGGCGCCAATCTTTATGCAACAGCGAAGAGCCTCGGATTCGATATAGACTACCGTAAACTTCTTACAGCTTTTAACCAACGTGGATATCTCCTTCGCGCCTACTACTACACGGCTGTCGTGGAAGACCAGGAATATTCCTCCATTCGTCCGCTGATCGATTGGCTCGACTACAATGGCTACCGCGTGGTTACTAAGCCAGCCAAGGAATTTACCGACGTAAGCGGCCGACGCAAGATCAAGGGCAACATGGATATCGAACTCGCCGTTGACGCCATGGAGCAGGCTAGCACGGTCGATCATCTGGTGATCTTCTCCGGCGATGGCGATTTCGCCAGCCTGGTTTCCGCCCTGCAACGGCGCGGACGCAAGGTTTCGGTCGTCTCCACTCTCGCCACGCAACCGGTCATGGTCGCCGACGCACTGCGCCGCCAGGCCGACAATTTCATCGACCTTGCGGACCTGAAGGACGAAGTCGGACGCGCAGCGTCGGAGCGGACTTCGCGCGCGCCGATGATGGATGAAGAAGAGTATGACCTGCAGCACTGATTGCGGCCTGGTTTAATCCACAACAACTGCAGTTTTTTTTCGTTTCATCGATTGCGAGTCGCGCAACGCTTCGTAGATAGTCGTCGGCATGACGACACTGATCGACCCTCCGCGCGATTGTCCGCTTTGCCCACGCCTGCATGACTTCATCGCAAGCCACCGGCTTTTGCACCCCGATTGGCACAATGCGCCTGTCGACACCTGGTACCCTGCCGGCGGCCCGAACGACGTCAGGCTTCTTGTTGTCGGCCTCGCCCCTGGCCTGCGCGGCGCAAACCGGACGGGACGCCCGTTTACCGGAGATTACGCAGGCGATCTGCTTTATGCGACCTTGAACCAGTTCGGTTTGTCGAAGGGCCGGTTCGAAGCCCGTCCCGACGACGGACTTGAACTGGTCGAAACGGCCATTACTAACTCGGTGCGTTGCGTGCCGCCGGAAAATAAGCCGACTTCCGGCGAAATAAACACCTGCAGGCAGTTCCTGCTGTCGTCCCTCGATGTCATGCAAAATCTCCGGGTCATCCTGACCCTCGGCAAGATCGCCCACGACTCGACGATCCGGGCGCTTGGCGGACGGGTCGCCGCCCATCCATTCAGCCACGGCGGCAAAACCGAGATTGGCGGCCTTTCGATCGTGTCCAGCTATCACTGCTCGCGCTACAACACCAATACCGGCAGGTTGACAGAGCCCATGTTTCATCAGGTCTTTGGCCAAATCTCCGATCTGCTATCCCTATCCGGACGTTGACAGCGCCTCCAATCCATACTTGGCTACAATTCGGGCGCCATCCGATTGATCGGCATTGGAGACACGCATGCAGATTGCAGTTCTTGGCGGCGGCGTCGTCGGCATCACCGCAGCCTATGAACTTCAAAAGGACGGACATCAGGTCACCGTCATTGAAAAGAATGACATGGTCGGCTCCGAAACCAGCTGGGGAAACGCAGGTCTGATCGCGCCCGGCCACTCGTTTACCTGGTCCTCGCCATCGGCGCCGATGACCATGCTGAAATCCCTGGTGTCTCCAAACCAGTCCATACGATTCAAACCTTCGCTCGATCCGAACCTTTGGAGCTGGTCTCTGAAGTTCCTCGCCCAGTGCACGCAATCCCGCTCGACGCGCAACACAGAGCGCAAATATCGCCTCGCCTCCTACTCCCAGACGGTTCTTCACGAGACCATCAGCGACACGCAGATAGACTATGACCGCGTGGATCGGGGCATCCTCTATTTTTACCGTGATCCTGCGAAACTCGAAGCCGGCGTCCAGCACATGCGCATCATGGAAGAGCTGGGACACCGCATTGACGTGCTCGACCGGGCGCAAGTTCTGGAGCTTGAGCCTGCGTTGTCGGCCGTCGGCCACAAAATTGCAGGCGGCGTTTATTGCCCTACCGATGAAAGCGGCAGTTGCCACAAATTCACCACCGGACTTGCCGAGCATATCAAGGGGAACGGCGCTGAAATCCGCACCGGCGAAACCGTCACTGCGCTCGACGCCGAAGGCGACAGGATAACCGCTGTCCACACCGACAGGGAAACGCTGAAAGCCGACCTCTACGTCATGGCGCTCGGCAATGGCAGCCCGTTCCTCTCGCGCACGATCGGCGACCCCCTGCCGATTTATCCGGTCAAGGGCTATTCGCTGACCCTTCCTGTCGGCAACAATCCCAACCCGCCCACCGTCGGCTCGGTCGACGAGGAAAATCTCGTCGCGGTATCACGTTTCGGCGATCTGGTTCGGGTGACAGCCACGGCGGAAATTGCCGGTCACGACCGCAGTCACCGGCCGGAGGATTTCCGGTTTATGGCCGAAGTCGTGCGCGAGCTCTATCCGGACGGGGCCGACCATGACCGACCCCATATGTGGGCCGGCCTGCGGCCCATGACGCCCACCAATCTGCCCTATATCGGCCGCCGAAAACACGCCAACCTCTACTACGACACCGGTCACGGCCACATCGGCTGGACGATGTCGCACGGTTCGGCGCGCATTCTCGCGGATGCGGTGGCCGGGCGCGCGCCGGCGCTCGATCTCGCTTCGATCAATGATGGCTGAGGAGACTGCAATGACCCTTGATGTCGCCGACTTTCTTGACATTGGAACCCTGCCCTGCACGCTCGACGGCGGCGTCGCCTCTCGCGCCGCGATCGGATTGATCGTTCTGGCCACGGACCAGACCATGGAATACGAGTACCGGACGCTTATGCCGGCAACCGGGATAGGGCTCTACTGCACCCGCGTGTTCAACGACGCAGATATCACGCCGGAAACGCTCAGGGCAATCGGACCACGCATCGCGCCTGCCACCGAACTCATCATGCCCGGTCTTGATCTCGACGTGATCGGGTTCGGCTGCACCGCCGCGACTATGGCGATGGGCGAGGACGCCATCTTCCGCGAGATCCGAAAGGTTCGACCGGGCATAGAATGCACAACGCCCATTACCGCTGCACTCGCCGCATTTCGCGCCTTCGAGGCCCGGCGCATCGGCGTCATCACCCCGTACGAGCCGGCCGTCAACGAGATCGTCCGCGCCTATCTTGAAGGTCGCGGCGTGCATGTGGCGGCATTCGGCACCTACAACAAGATGGATGATCGCGAGGCCGCGCGCATCGATCTCGATTCGATCGCGCAAGGCGTCGCCGCGCTCGCGGAAGCCACGCCGCTGGACGCCGTTTTCATTTCGTGCACGTCGCTCAGGCTCGCCGGGCGGCTGCCGGGAATAGAAGCTGTGACGGGATTGCCTGTCACCTCCAGCGACCACGCGATGGCTTGGCACTGCCTGCGACTGGCAGGTGTCGATGACGACGTCGCGGAAGCCGGCAGGCTCTTCACTCTCCCGCTGAAACAGCCGGACGCTGCGTTGACATCGTGACAGGCATTGCCCAGAAGGATGCATCCCAAGCGGCGGGTTCCGCCCATTTTACCATTACGGACAAGGAGAACATGATGAGTGACATCAAACGGATAGACGTTGGCGCGCGAATGAGCCAGGCGGTCGTGCACGGCAATACGGTTTACACCGCCGGCCAGGTCGCGCTGCGCGCTCCCGGTGCTTCCGTAGCCGAGCAAACGAAGGACATACTCGCCCGGATCGACGAACTTCTGGCCGAAGCCGGCACGTCAAAGGAAAAGCTGCTGATCGCCACAATCTGGCTGTCCGACATGGCGGGCTTCAACGAAATGAACGAGGTCTGGGACGCCTGGGTCGCCCCCGGAGCAACGCCCGGCCGCGCCTGCGTGGAATCGAAGCTCGCCGCGCCGCAATTCACCGTCGAAATCCAGGTCATCGCGGCGCTTTGATCGCAGCCTATTACGGATCGGCGTGAAAATGCCGATCCGGCTTCACCCTCTTGCATGACGCCTCCGCGGCAATAAGAACAGGTCTGCGGCAAATGCGGCAAGCACTTCATTTGATCAGGTGGCGCCGCGTTCAGGAACAAAGCCGCAATTTCTGAGACTTGATTCAATCTGTTGAGACATTGATTCGGAAGCGAAACTACCCGCGATCACGCAGAAGCCTTGCTTTCTGACGGTTCCAGTCGCGCTTCATTTCGGTCTCGCGTTTGTCATGCTGCTTCTTGCCGCGCGCCAGTGCGAGATCCATTTTGGCGATGCCGCGATCGTTGAAATAGATCTTCAGCGGCACCAGCGACATGCCTTCGCGCTGCACCGCCCCGATGAGCTTGCGGACTTCACGCGCATTCAGGAGCAGCTTGCGATGTCGCCGCGGCTCGTGATTGAAGCGGTTCGCCTGCAGATACTCCGGAATGTGCGAGTTGATCAGCCAGATCTCGCCGTTTTCCTCGGTCGCGTAGGATTCAGCGATATTCGCCTTGCCCTGCCGCAGGCTCTTGACTTCGGTGCCGGTCAGAACCAGTCCGGCCTCGAAGGTCTCGATGATCTCGTAGTTGAACCGGGCCTTGCGGTTTTCAGCAGCAATCCTGCCCCGGGGTTTCGCCCCTTTAGCCATGTCTTGCGGATTCTCCTGCGATTTCTCAGTTCAGGAGACCTGCGTGGCGCATCGCATCGTCAATGATCGCACGCGTCTCCGGAGCGACCGATACGAGCGGTCTGCGCAAGGAATCTGTCATATGGCCGAGCTTGTTGAGCGCATATTTCGCGCCTGCCGGGTTTGGTTCAACGAACAGCGCCTGATGCAGCGGCATCAATCGGTCCTGATATTCAAGCGCCAGCGCGTAGTTTCCGTTCCGCGTCGCCGCCTGAAATTCGGAGCAAAGGCGTGGCGCGACGTTGGCCGTCACCGAAATGCAGCCCACTCCGCCATGCGCGTTGAAGCCGAGCGCTGTGGCGTCCTCGCCGGACAGCTGGATGAAATCCATGCCGCAGGCAAGCCGCTGGAGCGATACGCGATCCATCTTCGCCGTCGCATCCTTGACGCCGACGATATTGTCGAATTCGCCTGAGAGCGCGGCCATAGTCTCGACGCTCATGTCGATCACGGAGCGGCCGGGAATATTGTAGATGAATATCGGCAGCGAAGTGGCGCGGGCGATCGCCGAGTAATGCTCATACAGGCCCCTCTGGTTGGGCTTGTTGTAGTACGGCGTTACAACGAGCACGCCGTCCGCGCCGGCGCTTTCTGCGTGCTTCGCCAGCTCAACCGCCTCGCGCGTGCTGTTCGAACCAGCGCCGGCGATGACTGGCACGCGCTTGTTCGCAACCTCTATGCAGATCTCGACGACACGTTTGTGTTCATCATGGTTCAGGGTCGGGGATTCACCGGTCGTGCCGACAGGCACAAGACCGTTGCTTCCTTCTGAAATCTGCCATTCCACGAAGGCGCGGAATGCCGGTTCGTCCAGCGCGCCATCCTCGTCGAACGGCGTGACGAGCGCTGGGAGTGACCCTGTAAACATTTCATCTCCTGACAGTTCTGACGTTCCATCTCCACTAGGAGGAACGTCGTTCCAAGCCCGCTCAGCCGTCAGGCCGAAAGGCGCTGCACCATAGTCCCGCTCCCATGCCATCGCAAGCTATAACCGCGCGCGTTTTTGATCGGGGAAACTTTCCATTAACGCTCTTTTCATCGAAGTCTGAGACCCTAAGTCTTGACGAGCCCCGGCTGGAAAAGCCGGGCATGCGTCCCGACTTACGCCGCATTTTCACGGTCAGATAAAGCCATGACACGACGCCTTACAGCGACTTTGATGATTTCAACCGCCTTGCTCGCCATATCCGGACCCGGTTTCGCGATGACACTGCTGGAAGACGTGCCGGTGCCGACGCCGCGACCTTCTGTGGATCGCGCATTCGTCGCCGAGGAAGCCTCGCCTTCCTATGAGACCACCGCATCGATACCGCGCGCCGCCAGCCCCGCAGCCGTCTCGCCAAAGCTGAAAACCGGCCTCGACGCGTTGAAGGCGGATCAGATCGACAAGGCGCGCGCGATGCGCGACAGCCTGCCCCGCGGATCGCTCGACAACCACATCCTGACCTGGGCGATCGCCGTATCGGGCGCCAAGGGCGTTCCCTCCGCTGACATCGCGGCGGCCTCCCGCGAACTGCAAGACTGGCCTGGGCTTAATTCCCTCCGCGGCAATTCGGAAGAGGCGCTTTACGAAGAATACCGCGACCGCAAGGCGACCGCCCGGCAGATCGTCGCGGCTTTCGGAAACTCGACGCCGGAAACGGTCGATGGCTCGATCGCGCTTGCCCGCGCGCTGCACGCGACCGGCGATTCGAAGAAGGCGGCCAAGGTGATTTCCAACCTCTGGCGCACAAAAGCGCTTGATCGCTCGACCGAGAATCTCGTGAAGTCCGAGTTTTCCGGCCTGTTGACGCAGGCCGACCACAAGCGGCGAATGGATATGCTCCTTTACAGGGACCGCGTGTCCCAGGCGAAGAGGGTCGAGGGGCTCGCGAAGGCACAATCGCTCTTCAATGCCCGCGCCGGTCTGAGCCAGCGCAGCGGCAATACGGGCAAACTGCTGGACGCCGTCGATTCGAGCTGGCATCGCGACCCGATTTATATTCACGCCCGCGCAAAATATTACCGCCAGGCGGATAAATACGAGACTGCGGCGAAATGGCTTCTGAAAGCCCCGCGTAACGCCGACGCGCTGGTCGACACGCATGAATGGTGGACCGAGCAGCGCATCGTTTCCCGGTCGCTCGCCGAAAAGGGCGACTACCGGCTCGCCTACAAGGTGGCCACACAACACACAGCGACGGACGCCGGCGACTATGTCGACGCTGAATGGCACGCCGGCTGGTACGCGCTGCGCGGTCTCAATGACAGAAAAACGGCTGCGCGCCATTTTCAGGCCGGGCTCGACCGTTCCGCCACGCCGCTTTCGAGATCGCGCTTCTTCTACTGGCTCGGCCGGGCGGCGGAGAAAGGCGGACCGGGCTCCGCCAAAGCGCTGTTCGCCAAAGCCGCGGAATACCCCGGAACCTATTACGGACAACTTGCTTCCGCAAAACTGAACCGCAAGTCGATCCGGATCGACTACCCCTCCCCGACGCCGGCGGAACGCCAGAGGTTTTCCCAGCGCGAATCCGTGCTCGCCATCAAACGCCTGAACGACGCCGGGCACGGCTATCGGGCGACCAGGCTCTACCTGGCGCTTGCCGAAGAGCTCGACAGTCCGGGAGAAATCGCGCTGCTGACCGCCATGGCCGAACGCGAGGGCGATCATCGCATGTCGCTGCTCGTCGGAAAGGCCGCCTTCGCCCGGAATTCTGACGTCGCGGCGCTCGCCTTTCCGATCGGCGTCATTCCAGCCAGCGCCAATATCGGCGGCTCCGGAAAGGCGCTGGCCTACGCGATCGCCAGGCAGGAAAGCGCCTTCGATCCGGCTGCGGTCAGCGGCGCCAATGCGCGCGGCCTGCTGCAGCTGTTGCCGTCGACGGCGAAACTTGTGGCGCGCAAGCATGGCCTTTCCTACTCCGAATCCCGCCTTACCAGCGACGCCGCCTACAACGCCACGCTCGGCGCGCACTATCTCGGCGAGCACATCTCCGATTTCGGCGGCTCCTATATCCTGACCTTCGTCGCCTACAATGCCGGCCCGCGTCGCTCGACGGAATGGATCGAGCGTTTCGGCGACCCCCACGGCAAGTCAATCGACGAGGTCGTGGACTGGGTGGAAAGCATCCCCTACCCAGAGACCCGCAATTACGTGCAGCGGGTGATGGAAAACTATCAGGTCTACAAGACCCGGCTGGGACAGGACGCGGATATCGTAAGCGATCTGCGATATGGCCGTCGCTGAGAAATTGTTCTATTCCCTTGGCGCAAGACAAAAAGCCTTCGAAGCCTGAGGGGAACTGATGCAAGCCGACACCGATAGCGGATACCACTCCGTCACCTATTCATCACCGGACGGATTGAGGCTGCACGCCCGCATTTACGGACGCGACAATCCCGCGGCGCGCGACCGTACGCCATTGATCAGCCTGCCCGGTCTTACGCGCAATAGCGCGGATTTCCACCAGTTCGCCCTACTGATTAGCGGGCATGAGACAACGCCCCGCCGGGTTGTCTGCTTCGACTATCGCGGGCGGGGCGGCTCGGAATGGGACAAGGACAGGAAGCATTACAACATCCTGACGGAAGCCGAAGATATCGTCGCCGGCTGTACTGCGCTCGACGTTCCGCACGGCGTGTTTCTCGGAACCTCCCGCGGCGTCCTGATCATCATGGCGCTCGCAGCGACCCGGCCGGGCGCGATCAAGGCCGCCATC
Organism: Hoeflea sp. CAU 1731; assembly: GCF_039888615.1. Lineage (NCBI taxonomy): Bacteria > Pseudomonadati > Pseudomonadota > Alphaproteobacteria > Hyphomicrobiales > Rhizobiaceae > Hoeflea > Hoeflea sp. CAU 1731. The sequence goes on from NZ_JBDQQS010000018.1 coordinate 106,391, forward strand.
TTCAACGACGCCGGGCCGGTAATCGACGGCGATGGACTGGCGCAGATCATGAGTTATCACGACCACAGAAACCAGCCGAATTCCATGGCCGAGGCGACGGCGATGATGAAGGAGGCGCATGGCAAATCCTTTCCGGTTCTGAGCGACGAGGACTGGCTGGACTACGCCGAGGCGACCTTCGTCGAAAAGGACGGTCGGCTGGTCGGCAATTTCGATCCGGCGATCGCCGAAATGTTGCGCGAGATCAATTTGAACGCGCCGCTGCCGACGATGTGGCCGCAATTCGACGGCCTCGGCGCCGTGCCCCTGATGACCTTGCGGGGCGAGCATTCGAAACTGCTTTCCGAGGAATCGGTGCACCTGATGGCGGAAAGACATCCGGGCATGCGTTCTGTCACCGTTCCCGGCCAGGGACATGCGCCGATACTGCATCTGGGCGGACTTCCGGATACGATCATGACCTTTCTGGAGTCCGTGCCGGAAGCAAATTGAACAGGCTGGCCGGACGCTTATAACATCATGGCTGAGCGCCGAACGGAATCGACCACGTGTTACCGCCACTGAACCTGTCCTTCGACGGACCTGACGCCCCGTCCGACCGGGTCGACGTGAGCTTTGCGTGGGGTAAGGCGCGCCGGACAACTTACTTTTCCTGCCCCGGTCACCCGCTGCGAAAAAGCGGCGACGCGTTGTTCTGTCTCGGCCTCGTCCCGGCCATGGAAATCGGCGTCGATCTCCACATCCACAGCCCCGTGGATCAGGCGCTCCTGGACAACGGCCAGAAGATCCAGGAACTGCTTTGCCGGTGGTATCCGGGATACAGGCCCGTCAAGATACACGCTGAAGCGACGACCCGCCAATATCCGGACGGCCGCGGCAGCGGCGTTTTCTACTCCGGCGGCGTTGATTCGTCCTATTCGCTGGCGGACGCGAGCGATCGTCTCGACGCCCTCGTCACGCTTGTCGGCGCGGACGTCGATATCGGCGACACGCGCCAGGCCAGCCATCTCGACGGCGTGGTGAGGCAGGTCGGCGCCCGGTACGGACTGGAGCCGTTTATTGTCCACACGGATATCCGGCGGGTATCGGACCGGCTGGTCGGATGGGTCGAGTATCACGGCGCGCTGCTCGCCGCCGTCAGGCACATGCTCGCCGACCGCCTGGAAAACCAGCTCATCGCCTCTTCCGCGGACGAGTCCTCCTGGAACCGGCGGTGGGGGTCGCATCCGGCGCTCGACCCTCTGTTCGGAACGCCGGGAGCCCGCATCGAGCACCATGGCCTTGTCGACCGGCTGTCCAAGGTGGCGAGAATCATCGATGAGCCCGACCTGATGTCCAATCTGAGGGTCTGCGATTATTCTGTCGACAATTGCGGAGTTTGCGAAGACTGCACCTTCATGTTGATGGCGCTGGACGTGCTTGATGGATTTGACCGCGCTCCCACGTTCAGCCGGGCGCCGGTCGATCCGGCGCGGGTGCGCGTGACGGGGGAAGGATCGATATCCGATCTGACCAAGCTCCGGCAGGCGTTCATCGAGCGAAAACCTTCCTCGCCCGCGGTGGACTATCTGACGAAGGCCTTTGCCCGATACGACAGGGAAAAGCTGACCCGGCGCTGGGCGCCGTATGATGAATGGCGGAGAAAATTCAAGCGATTGAAGCGACAGCAGCGCTATCGCGTCGCCAGTCGCGGAGGAGACGGTAAGGCGTGACACAGTCATCGCAGGCAACGATGCGGCGTATCTTCGGCGAGGACGTGTTCATCGCGCCGAGGCTCATGGAGGAAATGAGCGAGTGGGTGATCGATGATCTGAACACGATCGAGTTCATGACGGCGGGCCTTGTGGCCGTGGCGGGCGACATGCCGATGCTGGTTCATGAATCGACCATGTCGCCCGACAGCTTGTCCGCCATGAAGGACTGCGGCCTCAGCATCGGCGAGAACGTGATCACCTACAGGGATCGGCAGGACTATATCGAGCAGGTGACGGCGATGGCGGCTTCGGGACTGAAGCCGGTTTTCCAGCACGCCAATCCGCCGGGCCTGTTTGATGATTGCGATCCGGCGATACGCGAGGAAACGATCTGCTTTCTGAACGACAAATCCAATCTCGGTGAACTGGCCGGGCGGAACAACGCGCCCGCGCGAAGAATCCTCGACCCATTCGACGAGGCGGCGGTGCTTGGCCTGAAGACGCCGACCGTTCTCAAGGTGGCGACGGACAAGCCCAATGGCGGCGCGACCGATGTCGCGATCTGCCGCAAGAGGCGCCACCTGCCCCGGGCCTGCAAAAAACTTTCCAGCGCTGATCGTGTGATCGTCGAAGACTACATCCAGGCGTCTGCAAACTGGAGCGTGCGCTATGAAATCTTGCGCGCCGAACCGCCCCGATCCTCCGGCCAAAGCAAGCAGATCTGCATGCGAAACGGCGTCCATGTCGGCAATCTGGCGTGCTCCGGAGACGCTCCCCCGGACGCTGTTCTTGACCTTGCGCGCGCCATCGCCGAGGCGGGCCGTGAACGCGGCTATTTCGGCTTGGCCGGTTTCGACATACTGCTCGATCGCGACGGTCGCGCCTGGGCGATCGACCTGAACTTCCGCATGACGTCGAGTTCGGCCTTCGGCTATCTTTTCGACGCGTTGGCGGAGCCGCGCGCCATGACCTGCGGCAGGCTCGCATTCTGTTTCATCGATCATGGTCTGTCGTCCTTTCTAGCCCGGTGCCGCCCGGCGTTCGAAGCCGGCTGGCTGGTTCCCGTCTCGACATTCGACCCGGAATTCGGAGTAGCTGATCCCGGCCAGGCGCGATGCCGTATGATGATCATGGGTCGCGACGAAGACGACCTGGTTCGCAACGAACGCCGGCTGGAAGCCCTGGGCGCCGAATTTCACCCGCTTCGAAAGCCGCCGTTCTGGCGAGCCTTTTTGCCTTCCTCCCTGTTCCGCGCCCCCTCTTTCTGATAGCCAAGTGACAATGGGACTCACCCTCGAAATCATCCGAAGCCAGCAGGCGCTGGAGGCGCTTCGTCCCGAATGGGACGCCCTCCACGCCCGGTGTTACGCCAAGGCGTTTTTCAACGATCATCGCGCGGTGATGCTGAACTGGGCGCGCCACCGGGAGGCGCGATCGAATTCGCTCCACATCGTCACCATGCGACAGTCGGGCGAGCTCTTCTTTGCAGCCCCGATGATACAGCAGCGCGACCGGATCGGCACCTCGACGCTGAAATGGCTGACGTCTCTGACGCCGCTCTACGACGACGTGCTCATCGCGCCGGAGGCGAATGTCGACGTGATCGCCGGTCAGTTCGCCAGGCATGTCCGCTCCATACCGTTTGCACGCAAGCTCAAAGTCTCGATTGTGCGGGAAGATTCCAGTCTCAATGCGATCCTTTCCAGTATGGGGCCTGTCGATTCGAGCGAGCATCCGGCGCTCGAAGCAGACCTGAAAAACTATGCCGATCGGGACGCCTATTTTGCCGACAAACCGGCCAAAAGCCGCAAGAGATACCGTTTATATTTCAACAGGTTGTCGCAACTTGGAGAAACGAAATTCAACCTGTATGACGCTGACTCCGACCTGAAATCCGAGATTTCCTGGATATTCGATGTCAAGCGCGACTGGGCCATGGAGCGCTCCGGAGACAAGGGCTGGATTTCCCAGCCTGAAACGGAGCAATGGTTTCAGTCCTTCAGCGAATCGCTGCCTGGAAAGTCTCAAGTTCTGACCCTGACATGCGGCGACAAACGGGTCGTTTCTGCGTTGTTCTACGTTCACAAGGACACGCTTTTCGGCTCGAAGATCGCCTATGATCCGGAGTTCTCCCATGCCTCGCCGGGTCTGCTTCTCATGATCGAGCTCTGTCGCGTCGCGATCGATCTCGGAATGCGCCGCGTCGACATCATGACGGGCGATTCGAGCTGGAAGAGACGCTTCGCAACCTTCTCTGTACCGATCAACAGCTATCGCCTGTCTCTTGACCCATGGCGGCTCCACCGCAAGACATGGATCTGAACGCGACGCAGGCCACTCACGCTTGCGGGAAAACCTTTCGAACAATCAGACGAAGCGGCTGGTCGTGATGCTGAACCAGCCGAGAAACTGTTCCGGCGCCTTGTGAATCCCCTCCAGCATGTACTCGCCGGCCTTCAGCGCCAGCCTCGCCATGGCCTCATTGTCACGACCTTTTCCGAGACGGGCCGGAGCCGCCATATCGTTTAACGCCGGGCTGAAATCGGCGCGGTAGCTTTTGAACGGCTCCGTTTCTATGGCGTTCATCGCATGAAGCGGCGTTCCGCGCCGCGTCGCCATGGAAAGCGCAGTGGTCGCCATGCTCATATAGGCGCCCTCGACCAGGGGAACTTCCACGAAACTGCTGCCTGAAAACGAGTTGTTGGTAATGATTATCAGCGCGCCGTCGTCCAGCAGATTCAGTATTTTCCGGGTGACGGCGGCGCCGTCGTCCCTGTCGAACGTCAGGCGATCAGCCAGATACCGGTCTTCCGCCGACAGGACGACCTTGTTGAGTGTGCGTATTCCAAACGAGGAGTGGGAGAAGCCGTGCTGCTCGACGCTGATCTGTACGGGCTTGAGACCTTCGTTCCAGAGCACGCGCTTGCCGAAGAGCGTCTGCGTCGCGAATTGGTTGGCCCATAAAATCGCGCCCTTGCCGGCCTTCAGCGACGACTTAACGTGTTCCAGCCCCTGTGACGACAGGTCCACAGTGCGCTTGCCGCGGGTGAATTCCGCCGTGATTGCGAGCCGCCGACGCATCTGATGCGCGCGCCAGTCTTCATGAAGTTTCCGAACCTGATCCGCATCGCGCATGTCCAGGATCGCCGCAGCCCTGATGGCGAGAGCCTCCAGTTGCTTGCGCCTCGCCTTTGCGAGACGAAAGCGCGCGGCGCCGTCGCAATAGGCGCTCCAGGTGGAAATCGGAGCAAGGGCGGACACCGCGAAAGCGCCGCCCATCGACAGAATTTCCCTGACGTCGCTTTCGGCAAAGCGTCTGCGATGCGCTTCGGCCTGCGCCATCCGGACGAAGAAATCAGCTGTCTCGCCATTGTCCCCCGCATCGACGGAAGCAATCTTCCTGAAACTAAAAAAATCGGATTTCCGTGTTTCCCGCGTCACTCAAAATTTCCCTTGTCGTCACTATCCGTGGGTAACGGCTGATTGGTCCGGCATTGCGGCAGTCTTGCAAATTCACGGTTTTCAGATTTACGTCAAATCGACAAATTTGATAATTCGTTTTCTACCTGTGTTCTTGATCCGGGGACCATCCGGCGCCTCTCGCGCCAGGCAGACCATGCTGCTTCCCCAAGGGAGTTGCGGTTTTCCAGAAATTGGTCGTCGATCGGATGGCTGCCACTGGTCGTTGGTATGGCGCCAAGGCGTGTTCATGACCACTGACCGCGTGATGCAAGCCGGGCGAAGGGCCGGAAAAACGTCTTTCCTTCGACAACACATGGCCAGGGAGCCGGCTTGGGCATGCTTTCGAATTAAAAATAACACTTATGTATCTGTTATTATTTGGTATTACAGCCTTTGCAGCGTCTTCTCCGGATCTGGCTTCGTTTCGGGATTCCGCCTTTTCCGGCGCTTCGGCGATCTGGCTTCGTTTCGGGAATCCGGGATTTTGCGGTCCGTCCGGCGCAACTGGCGGCGGGGTTTCGGCTTCAGCGGGGCATGCGATCCAGGCTTTGAACGCCTTTTTTCGCCGGGCGCGCGCTTCGTTGCGGTAGCGCCGGAGGAGCCGGGCCGGATCTTCCAAGCGGCGTGCGGCCCGCGGGTCGAGGAGAGCGTTGAACAGGCTCATCACCCTGCGGTCTTCCGATCGGGTGAGGCTTTCGCCGGCAAGCGCGCGCTTCATCAACTCCGCGTCGTCGCAATCGTCAGGGTAAGGCGCGGCCAAATTCCTTCCCGCCTCGAAATCGCTGAGCGCGCGTTGGCAGGTTTCAAGCCGGGCCTCGGCTTCGGCCAGCGCCAGGGCGCGGAAGCTGCGTTCGTCGCAGGGAATGAAATCGGCAAGCGTCAAGTCTGGCCGGCCGAGAATGATGCGAAGCCACAGGCCGACGCGCGACGGCTGAGGCTTCGCGGTCGCGCCGTGCTTGCGGGCGTTGCCTGCCGCGGCGGCCTTGCCCGCCTCGGTTCTTGGTCCTGTGCTGTTGCCGGCATTCGCCCGGTTGCGCTGGACGATGTGTTGCGCAGTCACGGCGCCTCCGGATCAAGGCCGGTTGTCTGGCGTGACAGGGTCTGAAGACTACAAATCACTGTGTCGCCTTGTCGTGATTTTGGGCACGCTTCATAGCACGCATAGCGCGAAATAGCAAGGGATTGCTCCTGATTTGTTCTCATCGTGAGCCATCGACTTGGAAAAAGGAGGCCGATGTGCCAACTTCAAAGCATCAAATTATCCCATTCGGAAGATGTCGGGTAAGAACTATTGAAACGCATCACCAGTCCTGTGTCTAAGACTTAACCATTCAAGCAACAAATGGAACGCGAAATGCTCAGTTACTCCAAAATTCTTGGCCCATTCTTGATCGCCATGTTGATCGCATCGCCTGCGGCTGCAGAATTTCGTAAATGCACCGTGAAATTGATGGTTTCGGCAAGAGACATGCCTGAAAAGGAAGTGGACGGCGCACGGTTTGTCGCCTGGGGCAGATCGCAAAACTACGCATCATCCGCTTGGAACCGCGTCAACGATGCCGCCAAGGCATGCGCCCAGCAATTGATTGCGCGCGACACAAACTCGGCGCCAGGCGCCTGTGCCGCCAATCAGACGCAGCTTGATAACCCGGCATACTACAATGTCTCTGGCATAACCGGACTGCAGACGACGCATGTCAAGACATTGCTGAAGCAGGCGATCTGCCGTCACCACCCCCGTCCGGTTTCCGGTAAGGAAGATTACTTTAAAACCAGGGAAGTCCACGGTCTCTATGTCACCGTCAGACATATTGGCCCGGTCGGGGCCTGCAAGACGCAACGGGTCTCGGGACCCAATTACGTCAAAATCCGCTGCGCTCGCAGCGACGCGGCCGACACCGAAGCCATGTGGCATTTGAAATGAATGCCATTCCGGGTCGCCACTTTGTTGTCGGTCCGTAGCGTTGTTCAATTCTCAAAGCGCAGACCTGACAACAATCCACGCAATGCCGGCCGGGGGAATGCCCGGAAAAGCCTCTCTTCCGTCAGCGCATCGCCGGACAGCCGATTCCCGCAAAGGGATGGCTGTGAATATTCGTTTAGCCTGTTGTATTTACTAGAATATACGGGGTTTTGACAGCGGGTGAATGATGTCCACACCATTCGATCTCACCGTATTTGTCGCAAAATATAAAGAATCTGATTGCCGCCCTTCACTCAACCCCCGACACCTGACCGGCCATTCTTGGACAGACACTAAAACCTACGCCCAGAACTCCGATCAGTGGCAAGTTCCGTCGGGATGGCATCCATTTTGATTGTGCGTTGGATGAGCTGAAACAACATCAATACTGCAAATCACAAGAACCAACGACGCTAAAAGTATCTGGATTTTCTTTTGCAGCACGTGTTAGTATCCTAAAGTTGAAAGATCGTGAAGGGTACATGTTATACGCGGGGTTAGGAAATGTCTAATCACGATACTGATCCGATAGATTTGGACGACCTATTCGCTAATAAAAAATTTGCCGATTACATTGACTCTACGGTACAGAATGCAATCAGCAAACAATTTAAGATAGATAATCCTCCACTTATCGCCCGTCCGTTTCTTGGATTGCTCGGATTCATCGGCCTGAATCCGTCAGCACGGTTCACAATTGCAATTGTTCCAATCGTTCTTTCAGTTCTGGTCACCCTGTTTATTCTAGGAGGGCATTGGTTTTACAATGTAACAGATGTCGATGATAATAGGATTGCGATAGTTAATAGTGAAAAGAAGATTGATATTGTTACAAGAAATGTTGGTGAAATTGTCGCTCAGCTCAACTCATTTCTCGATGGCTATTATTTTGAGACAATCGATCTTAGTAATAAATTCGGATCAACCATTTACTTGCCGGTAACAAGTAAAAATATCACCTCCTTAAAGATATATGCAAACAATATAAATACTAATGAATTAGAAGAATTAAAAGATGGGAATTACTTGCAATTCAAGATCAATGACAAAGCAGTTTTTGGTGATGACGGCGCCTCAGTGGGATGGTCTAGCGCAAATCGGCTGTTCGAAAATACAGCGATTCCAGAAAAATATCGAAATGAATTAATATTCGACAAAGATCTAACTCAAAAGTTTCAATTTAGAATTTTTATAAATGAAGAAGATGAGGAACGATACAATAATTTGTGGGATTTATATGCTAATCATACAAAGTATTCAGTACTATTTTTCTTTACAAGACGATTTGAGGTTGGTGAAGTAAATCCGGAAGGGCCAGATATACAAGATGAAAATATGTAGAGATCAGATCATATCATTGTGTCTATTATTTTTCATCTCAGTATTTGTATCTCAAGCTAACGCTCAAGAATGTACGAACGAGATGAAATGGATAGATATAAATAATACAGGTTTAATGACGAGAGATGGCTGCTTCGAAATAAGAAAAAGAAATATACATTTTAAGATACTAGCCTTTTCTCCACATAAGTTTGATTTGAGTTTGCTTGGTCCTTCTGAGGATGGAAAACCCTTGGGACAAGCTAGCATTGCCGACACCGGCACAACCAAATATTCCATATCCTCCGTACACGAAAACAACAAACAAGCACTGGCTCTCGTTACGATTGGCTATCCTAAATGGAGTCCGCAAAAGGACTATGAGGATAAGCCCAGTGAACTGGCGGATTCAGTGGATGCAGATTGGTTATTATTTAACGGGTTTCTGAGGGTGAAAACCGAAGAATATGGGTACCCGGATTTGTCTGCGTCTTTCAAAAGCGCTTACTTTTGCCTGGATGAAACGGAAAAGGGCGGTACAGGAAGTGTGGTTGTTATGTTCCACGCTTACGAGAATCAATTACCGGTCAGAATGAATAGGCGACTAGCAGATCCAAAAAACTGCGAGAACGTTGTTCAAACAGGGCCGCGGATAGTTGAGTATAGGGCCAAAAGTGGCATCCATGACATTAGTTCTGCAAAAACTCGCAGATGGTTGGTATTCGCTCAAGGTAATGGCGGCGCATCGAAAGAACAATTTCTTGCATATATAATTTACTTTGCAAATGGATCCTCTTTAAAAGAAATAGAAGAAATTCTATTAGGTGATAATATTATATCGAAATATGACAACAAGATGCGTTTTGCTCTTGCTTTAACATCCAGTAACTTTTCGAATGTTTCCATTCTGAATGAAGAGCAACAGCCGATACTTTGGCGTGAAATAAACCTTCCTCATCCAGTTTATATGGCTATTGAACCTGCAGAGTGATCAAAAGATTGATAACAAAATTTGTACAGAGATGGTATTCAGATTACGGTGACAGTTTAAGATTACGGTGACAAAGATGTACAAACACGGTATTCGCCTGACAGTCGCTGCCTGAGGGCGGCTTGATCAGGCTGCCTTTTCAGAGTTCATTTTCTCCTCCCTTTTGTCCCGTTGCAATCCTGGTTTCAGCCCAGCCTTGA
>NZ_JBDQQS010000019.1:0-115669 GCF_039888615.1 Hoeflea sp. CAU 1731
GCTTGCGTCTTCGGGGACCCAACGGAGCGAAAGACGAATTCCACCTCGCCGCAACAGCCCAAAATCTTCGCAAGCTCGCAAAGCTGATCCCGCAGCCAGCGTGACAACCGAACCCGATGCTGTGCGGCAAGCCACCAGAAGCTAAATCAACTAAGCCTTTTTCATCAAAATCGGCTCAATGCGGTCGGCTGCCCCCGCAGCCCAGATCACCCTCCCGGGAACCACAGCAGACACTGAAGCTCCACACGCCGTCGGAATTCACACTCCCGAAAACGCGCCTCAGACGGCGAGCCATTCGTTGCGGATGTCCTCGCGCTGGCGGAGGTCGGCGGGGGTGCCTTCGAACACCACTTCGCCGTGGCCCATGACGTAGACCCGGTGGGCGATGTCGAGCGCGATGGCGAGTTTCTGCTCGACGAGGAGGATCGCCACGTCCCGCCGTGCGATCTCCTTGATGAGTTCGGCGACGCGCTGGACCATCTGCGGCGACAAACCTTCGGTCGGTTCGTCGATCATGATCAGATCGGGATCGCCCATCAGGGTGCGGCAGATCGTGAGCATCTGCTGCTCGCCGCCCGACAGCACGCTTGCCTCGACGTCCGCCCGGGTTTTCAGGTTCTCGAACATGTCGAACAGGTTTTCCATGGACCAGCGTCCGGCGCCGTCCTTCTGGCGAAACTTCAGCCCCAGGCTGAGGTTCTGCCGCGTGGTGAGTCCCGGAAAGATATCCCGGTTTTCCGGCACGTAGCCGATGCCCATATTCGCTACTTCATAGGCCTTGGAGCCGGCGATCTCGACGCCCTTGAACCTGACCGAGCCGTGCGGCTCGACCTCGCCCATGATCGCCTTGCAGGTCGTGGAGCGACCAACGCCGTTGCGCCCGAGCAGGGCGACGATCTCGCCTTGCGCGATCTCCATGTTGATGCCCTGCAGGATGTGCGACTTGCCGTAATAGGCGTGCATGTCTGTGACGCTCAACATCAGTGTTCGGCCTCCAGGGCGGTTCCGAGATAGGCTTCCTGGACCTTCGGACTGCCGCGGACCTCTTCCGGAACGTCGGTCGCGATGATCTCGCCGTAAACGAGCACGCTGATCCTGTCGGCCAGGCCGAAGACGACGCCCATGTCGTGTTCGACCACGACCAGCGTGCGGCCCTCGGTCACCTTGCGGATCAGTTCGACGATGTAGTCGGTTTCCGAATGGCTCATCCCCGCCGTCGGCTCGTCAAGCATGATCACGTCCGCGCCGCCGGCGATCGTGATGCCGATTTCGAGCGCGCGCTGTTCAGCATAGGACAAAAGGCCGGCCATGGTGTCGCGACGGCCGGTCAGGTTGATCTGTTCGAGGATCTCCTCGGCCCCCTCGGTCAGCGAAGGCTGGTTGTGCACGAGGTTCCAGAACGAGTATCCGTAGCCCTGCGGCCACAGGAGCGCGCAGCGGATATTCTCGAACACCGTCATCTTCGCGAAAATGTTGGTGATCTGGAACGACCGGCTGAGACCCATGCGATTGATCTGGTAGGGCGCCTTGCCTCTCAGATCCGCGCCGTGCAGCCGGATGCGGCCGGAGGTGATGGCGAAGCGGCCGGTGATCAGATTGAACAGGGTGGACTTGCCGGCGCCGTTCGGTCCGATGATGGCGTGACGCTCGCCCTCCGCGATGCTGAGGTCGACGCCACGAATGATTTCGATCTTGCCGAAACTCTTCGTCACGCCTTCCAGTTCGAGCGCAGGCGCCGTCATGCCGCACCTCCTTCCGGTGTGTTGGCGTCGTGCCAGGCAACCCGCAATGCCGGCGCAGTCCGTTTGGTCAACGCCAGCGCCACAGCCGTGACCGCGATCACGACGACCCAGGGCGCCAGGGCGTGACTGTCGAACGTCATCCAGTAGAGACTCATTTCCTCGTCGCCCACGGATGCGTGGCGCACGTGGAAGACCATCTCGATGAGGGCTGCAACACCCAGCACGGCAAAGAAAGCGGGGACAAAGCATCTGAGATAGGGTGCAATCAGGCGGCTTGCCCTGCCGAGCCGTATCGCCGGTTCGTGCATCATGATCAGGCCGGCGATGCCGCCTGGGAAGAACATCACGGTCGCCAGGAACAGCAGTCCGGCGTAGAAACCCCACAATTCGGTTTCGAGACTGAGCACAGTCTGGACGAGGGTGAAGACCACGGTGCCGATGACCGGTCCGAAGAAATGTCCGACGCCGCCAAGGAAGGTGACCAGCAGGATGGTTCCCGACGTGGTGAGATTGAGGTTCTCCTCCGTCAGGATCTCGTAGTTGATCGCGAACAGTCCGCCTGCGACTCCGGCGAAAAAGCCGGACACCACGAAGCTGTAAAAGCGCACCCAGCGCGACGAATAGCCCAGGAACTCTGCCCGCTCGGGATTGTCGCGCACGGCGTTGGCCATGCGCCCCATCGGCGTGCGCGAGAAAAGGTACATCAGGATGGCGGAGAGCAGCAGCCAGAAGGCGATCAGGTAGTAGACTTCCCGCTGGTAGAGAAACTCGACGCCGAAGAACGGCATGCCCACCGTGCGGTCCGCCGACACGCCTTCCTCGCCGCCGAAGAAGACGACGATGATCACCGAACAGGCCGCGACAAGCTCGCCGATGCCGAGCGAGATCATGGCGAAGATCGTGCCGGCGCGGCGGGTCGAGAAGCTGCCCACGGCGATGGCCAGCGCCATTCCGCCAAGACCGCCGAACAGCGGCAGGAACGGCAGCGGCAGATAGTCGAAGAAACCCGCGACATTCATCAGGTGCACGCATGCGAACCCGCCGACGCCCATATAGACCGCATGTCCGAAGCTGAGCATTCCGCCTTGCCCCAGAAGCATGTTGTAGGCCAGCGCAAACACCATCGTGATCGACATCTGGTTCATGATGGTGATGGCGGAGTTCGCGGGAAAGATCACCGGCAGGATGATGAGAAACAGCGCCGCCAGGATCCAGGGCAGCTTGCCGATCACCATGCTTCCCGCGCGCATGCGCTCGCTGGGCCGGGAAGGATCCGTTGTAATATCGTCCGTCATACGTCACGCTTTCCGAACAGGCCGCGCGGTCTGAAAATCAGGATCAGGACCATCAGCATATAGGGAAGGATGTCGGCGATCTGCGGCGACGTCACCGTCCAAAGGTCGCGCCAGGCGCTGTCCCAGATCGGTTCAGGCTTTTCGAAGCCGAGAGCTGTGAGAAGGTCGGCCATCTCGAGATTGTAGGATTTCGCGAACGTGGTTATCCAGCCGATCAGGAGCGATGCGATGAGCGCGCCCCACAGGCTGCCGAGGCCGCCGATGACGATCGTCACGAAAATGATCGATCCGAGCACGAACGCCATGCCGGGAAAGGTGCCGAGAACAGGACCTGCGATCACGCCGGCGACGCCGGCAAGCGCGGTTCCCGCGCCGAAGACGCCCATGAAGACCAGCGGCACGTTGTGGCCGAGCGCCTCGACGGTTTTTGGATAGCTGAGCGCTGCCTGGATGATCATCCCGATCCGCGTCCGCGTCAGCACATACAAAAGGCCGAGAAAGATCGCGATGGAAATGAAGATCATGAAGACCTTGTAGGCGGGGATGGAATTGCCGGCGATCGAGAATGCCGTGAATTGGAGTGCCTCCGGTATCCCGTAAGACATCTGGTTCTTGCCCCAGATGAACTGGACGATCTCCTCGATCAGCAGGGCGAGCCCGAAGGTAAAGATCAGTTCGGGCACATGGCCGTACTGGTGAACGCGCCTGAGGCCGTAGCGCTCCACGCCTGCGCCCGCGACGCCGACGATGAGGGGCGCAAGCACCAGGCCGATCCAGAAACCGGTGTACTGGCTTATCTGGTAACCGAAATAGGCGCCCAGCATGTAAAAGCTCGCATGGGCGAAGTTGAGGACGCCCATCATCGAAAAGATCAATGTCAGGCCGGCCGACAGCATGAACAGCAGCAGCCCTGTCACCAACCCGTCGATGAGGTTGACGAAGATGAGTTCCACGAGGCCTCCCATCCGGTGGGGTCTTCAGACGCCGCCCGGTCTCGCAAGGGATTCCGGACGGCAAGTCTTCAGATTGGCCGGGCGCGGCGCAGGGCCTGCCCGGTCAACCACCTTTTGCCGGAATTGCTACGGACGCTCCATCTCGCAGGTCGTATCGATGTCGGCGGACGCGTTGGTGATGGTGTCCTCGATTTTCAGGCCGAAACCCGAATTGTCAAAATCGAAGGGAGCTTCCACGTCCGTGTGTTCGTAAATATGGACGTCCTGGATCAGCTGGTGATCCTGCGGACGCATGTAAAGTTCGCCGCTCCACAGACCGTCGGAGAACTTCATGCCCTCGAGCTTGTTTGCGACGGCCACGACGTCATCGGCCGTTCCTGCCTCGTTGATCGCCTGTGCGAGCATCTCGACCACATTGGTGATCCGGGACTGGCTCAGGTTTCCGTCCGGATATTTCTCCTTGAAGGCGCGGATGTATTCCTCCGCCTTGTCCTTGTCCGGCGGATTGTCGCCGCCCTCGGCGACCAGCTTGAGCGTGCCCTTGCCGCTTTCACCGAAGGCTGCGGTTATGCCGTCGGCTGCTGCGTAGTAGGTGTAGATCGGGCCGTCGAAACCGTTTTCGATGATCGACTTTCCGAGTCCGAGCATGTCGGCGCCCCAGTTGCCGGTGATCACCGCGTCGGCTTCCGACGACATGATCTTGCGGGCGTAGGGGGTGAAGTCCTTCACCTTGCCGATCGGATGCAACTCGTTGCCGACGATTTCGATGTCGGGGCGTTTTTCACCGATATACGACACTGCGGCGGCGGCGACCGCCTTGCCGAACGAATAGTCCTGACCGATGATATAGACCTTCTTGATGTCCTCGTTTTCCGCGATCACATCGGTCAGCGCATCCATCTTGATGTCGGCGTGGGCGTCGAAACGGAAGTGCCAGAAATTGCACTTGTCATTGGTCAGCGCCGGATCGACGGCCGAGTAATTCAGAAAAAGCACCCGGTTGTCCGGATTGCGTTTGTTGTGCTTGTCGATGGCGTCGGTCAGCGCGTTGGCGACGCCGGACGAATTGCCCTGGACGATGTAGCGGATGCCCTGGTCGATGGCGACCTGCAGTTGAATCAGCGACTCCTTCGGACTGATCTTGTTGTCGAAGGCGACGATCTCGAAGTTCATTCCTCCGAGTACTCCGCCCTCTTCGTTGACAAGTTTCTCGGCGGCGAATTCGTATTGATGCAGGCCATTGGTTCCGGTTGCCGCGAACGGTCCGGAAAGCGGATCTATATAGGCGATCTTGACGTTTTCCGCATAGGCTGCGGATGCAGTAATCAACAGCGTCAGCGCAGTGGCGGCGCCGAGTTTAAGCGAAGTTCGCATAAGTCTCTCCTCCCAAAGAGTCTCTCCTCCCAAAGAACCTTCATCAGGCCGTCGCTCCCGACCGAAGCCGAAGCCGCCATCGAAGGTAGCGCAAGACTTGCACAAGAAACCGGCTTGTCAAGCCTGCTGTGCTTTGGAGGGTGTGTATGAACCGGATCGTGAACAACGCCGGGATGAGATGAGAGGTGTACGGGCGCGGCTATCGGTTGCCCGTTTCCTGACGCCCGGGACGATTGGCCTTGTCTCTTTGGAAAGTTCAAAACTCGCCGAAACGGCGAGAAAAGAAAAATGAAATCATATAGTTATTTGGCGTTGATTCGGAGATGGACGAAATGGAAATCTGCCGGCGGCTACGCGGTTCTTCACGGCAGAGGTTTGTCATCTTGCCGGACAGGCTTCAAAGGGTTCGCCGAAGCATGTTCTCTGGATTCATTTTCAACTCCGCCCATTTCTCGCGCCGCCGACGCGGCGCTGCTGGATCCCGGGTCGGAGCCCGGGATGAGGAACTGGGGGGAGGCGGTGGCGCATCTCCAAGGCAGCGCATTGTGCCGTCGCTGTCTTATCTCGACCTTTTATACCTCCCTCATGCCGGCCAACGAGCCGGCATCCAGCCACCGCGCGTCTGCGCGGTGAGAGATGCTTTGCTGAATTTCCTTGGGCTGTAGATGGGCTGTAACCGGATCAGGCCCGCCGAAAATACCGAAAATGTCCCGCTGCCTCAGGTCAAACCCGGCCTGGTCCGGCGCTGCCGTCAGGACAGCGGCTGGCCGGCCTTTTCCTTCAGGAACGCCCAGCCGATCAGATGGACGCCGGCAAGAAAGATCAGATACCAGGCCGGCGCAAGGACATCGCCGGTGCTCGCGACCAGCCAGGTCGAAAGTAGCGGCGCGGTTCCGGCAATGAGGCCAAGGCAGGCATTGTAGCCGATCGCGGCGCCGGAGCAGCGGACCCGGGTCGGCAGGAGTTCGGCAATGGTCGCGGGCACCATTCCGTAAATGGTGCCGAACAGGATCGCGAAACCCAACTGGGCGACGAGCACCTGGGTCACCGAGGGCTGGTGGAGCAAATAGAACAGTGGCCATGTCAGCACGAGGCCGGCGATTCCGACGGCCAGGAAGAAGGGTCGACGACCGTACCGGTCGCTCAGATGGCCGGAGATCGGCACCGTCACGCCGATCATCGCCAGCGAGACGAGATAGATGTCCAGTGTCACGACGGTGGAGAAATGCAGCGTCTGCTCGAGATAGGATGCGGCATAGACCCACACGATATAGAACATCGGCCCGCTATAGGCGACGAGCGCCGTGATGTGCAGCATCTCACGCCAGTGATTGCGGAAAACCTCGATGAGCGGCGAGACGGAGAGTTCCTCGGCGGTCGAGCCGGCGAAACTTTCCGGCATGTTCCGCCGCAGCGCCAGCACGATCAGTGTGAGCACGCCGCCGAAGAGGAACGGAATGCGCCATCCCCAGGTGGAAACGCCGGCTTCGCCCAGAACCGCGGCGGTCATGGCGCCGACGGCCGAACCCAGCATGAAACCGCCGACAACGCCGAATTCGACGAAGGAGGCAAGGAAGCCGCGACGCTCCGGCGGAGCGTGCTCGGCGACATAGACGCTGGCGCCGGTAAATTCGCCGCCAACCGACAGTCCCTGCAAAATTCTGAGTGCAATCAGGATCACAGGCGCCGCGACGCCGATCTGGGCGTAGGTCGGCACCACAGCGACGGCGGTGGTGCTCGCGCCCATGGCGACGATCGAAATCATCAGCGCCCGGCGCCGGCCGATCCTGTCGCCGAGATAGCCAAAGAGCAGGCTGCCGACCGGGCGCGCCGCGTATCCGACGGCAAACACGGCAAAAGCGCTGAGAAGCGAGGCGAGCGGAACATCGGACGGGAAGAACAGCTTGCCGATCGACGCCGCGAAGAAACCGTAAATGGCGAAATCGTACCATTCCACGATGCTTCCGACGGCGCCGGCGATGACCGGCGTGCGTCTGCTTGCAGGGGCGGCGGCGGAATCAATCATGGCGGGACCTTACAGGAAACGGTTCCCGTCGCAATTATCCGTACTGGCTGTTTTGCCGCGTCATCCATATTTCGCGCCGCCGACGCGGGGCTGCTGGATCCCGGGTCAAAGCCCGGGATGAGGAGAGGGGGGGGAGGTGGTGAGGCGCATCTCCAATGCAGTGCATTGTGCAGATGTTGCTTTTTTGTCGACCTTTTATACCTCCCTCATGCCGGCCAACGAGCCGGCATCCAGCCACCGCGCGTCTGCGCGGTGACAGATGCTTTGCTGAATTTCCTTGGGTCTTTGGCGCGCCGTAATCGGATTACGCCGCCTTGTCTTCGGCCTCCAGGCTGTCGATCAGTTCTACCGCTGCTTCGGCGATCACCGTGCCGGGCGGGAAGATGGCGTCGGCGCCCGCGCGGCGCAGGGCGTCGAAATCCTGCGGCGGGATGACGCCGCCGACTGCAATCAGCGTTTTGACGCCGCCGCGGTCCAGCGCTTCGCGTAGTTCCGGAACCAGGGTCAGGTGGCCGGCGGCGAGAGAGGAGGCGCCGACGATGTCCGCGTCCTCGTCGACCGCCAGTCTGGCGACCTCTTCCGGCGTCTGGAACATGGCGCCGACGATGACGTCGAAGCCGAGATCTGCGAATGCGGTGGCGATGACCTTCTGGCCGCGGTCATGGCCGTCCTGGCCCATCTTGGCGACGAGAATGCGCGGCTTGCGGCCGCGAATTTTGGTAAAGTGCTCGACCTTGGCGACGGCGCGGTTGAAGGCGGCGTCGGAATTGCCGATCTCGGTGCGGTAGACGCCGGAAATCGTGCGGATATCGGCGGTGTGGCGGCCATAGGATTTTTCCAGGGCCAGCGAGATCTCGCCGACGGTCGCCTTGTGGCGGGCGGCTTCGATCGCGAAGGCGAGCAAGTTGCCTTCGCCGCTTTCGGCGGCCTTCGTCAGGCTGGCGAGCGCGGATTCCACGGCTCCGACGTCGCGCGTGCCTTTCAGCTCCTGCAGCTTGGAGAGCTGCCTTGCGCGCACCTGGGCGTTGTCGACCTTGAGCACGTCGACCTCGCCGTCTTCCTCCGGACGGAACCGGTTGACGCCGACGACGGTCTGCTGGCCGCTGTCAATGCGCGCCTGGGTGCGGGCGGCGGCTTCCTCGATGCGCAGCTTCGGAATGCCTTCCTCGATGGCGCGGGCCATGCCGCCGAGCGCTTCTACTTCCTCGATGTGGGACAGCGCGCGCGCCGCCAGATCATGGGTCAGGCGCTCGACATAGTGCGATCCGCCCCAGGGGTCGATGATGCGGGTGGTCCCGGATTCGTGCTGCAGGACAAGCTGGGTGTTGCGGGCGATGCGGGCGGAATGGTCCGTCGGCAGCGCCAGCGCCTCGTCGAAGGCGTTGGTGTGGAGCGACTGGGTGTGGCCCTGCGTCGCCGCCATCGCCTCGATCATGGTGCGCATGACGTTGTTCATCGGATCCTGCGCCGTCAGCGACCAGCCGGACGTCTGGCAATGGGTGCGCAGCGACAGCGAGCGGACGTCCTTCGGATCGAAGTTCTTCTTCATGAGCGCCGCCCAGATCAACCGGCCGGCACGCATCTTGGCGACTTCCATGAAGAAGTTCATGCCGTTGGCCCAGAAGAAGGAAAGCCGCGGCGCGAAGGTGTCGATGTCGAGGCCGGCGGCGACGCCCGCGCGGGCGTATTCGATACCGTCGGCGATGGTGTAGGCGAGCTCCAGATCGGCCGTCGCGCCGGCTTCCTGGATATGATAGCCGGAAATCGAGATCGAATTGTATTT
This sequence comes from Hoeflea sp. CAU 1731, assembly GCF_039888615.1. Taxonomy (NCBI): domain Bacteria; kingdom Pseudomonadati; phylum Pseudomonadota; class Alphaproteobacteria; order Hyphomicrobiales; family Rhizobiaceae; genus Hoeflea; species Hoeflea sp. CAU 1731. Next base: position 9,174 of record NZ_JBDQQS010000019.1, read on the forward strand.
CGGCATATGCTTCGACGTGTAGGCGAAGATGTCCGAAATGATGCGCATCGAGGGGCGCGGCGGATAGATATAGGTATTGCGGACCATGAACTCCTTGAGGATGTCGTTCTGGATGGTCCCGGACAGCTTTTCCTGGGGAACGCCCTGTTCCTCGGCCGCCACGATATAGAGCGCAAGCACCGGCAAAACGGCGCCGTTCATGGTCATCGACACGCTCATCTCGTCGAGCGGAATGCCGTCGAACAGCTGGCGCATGTCGAGGATGGAGTCGATCGCCACGCCCGCCATGCCGACGTCGCCGGCGACGCGCGGATGATCGGAATCGTAGCCGCGATGGGTGGCGAGGTCGAAGGCGACGGAGAGGCCCTTCTGGCCGGCCGCAAGATTGCGGCGGTAGAAGGCGTTGGATTCCTCGGCTGTCGAAAAGCCTGCATATTGGCGGATCGTCCAGGGTTTCTGGACGTACATGGTCGGATAGGGGCCGCGGATATAGGGCGCGAGACCCGGCCAGGTGTCGAGGTGCCTGAGGCCTGAGAGGTCACTGGCTGTGTAATGCTGCTTGACGTCGATGCCTTCCGGCGTCTCCCACTTGGCGCCGTTGCCGGCGGGCGCGGGCTGGCCGGCTTCCGGCGCCCAGTCGATAGTGCTGAATTCGGGAAGCGTGCTCATGCGGCTTCTCCTTCTGCGGCGAGGTAAAGCGGCGCGGGCGCAAGCGTCTTCGCATCCATGGCCGGCAATGCGTGGGCGGGGGCCTTTTCGTATACGTCGAGCGGACGCTCCGTCGTCGGCGGATAGAGCGTCGTGCCGATGATCGGGCGCTCGCCTTTCTCGATCCGCTGGAACCGGGCGGCGCGCGCTGCATGCACGCGGCTCTGGAAGGCGCCGCTCGTCAGGCTCGCCAGCAGGCCGCCTTCGGCCTCGATCTCCTGAAACAGGCGCCAGGCGAGTGCGGCGAGTTCGGCGGTCAGATATTCGACGCCGCCGGCGCCCGCCATCGGGTCCAGCACGTGGTCGAGGCGGCTTTCCTCGATCAGCACTGTCTGGGTGTTGCGGGCAAGCCGTCGCGCGGCCGCGTCCGGCAGGCCGGCCGACCAGCTGTGCGGCAGGACGGTGACCGCGTCGGCGCCGCCGATGCCGGCTGCGAAGGCCGCGATCGTGTTGCGAAGGATGCCCGTTTCGGCGTCCTGGCGGGTGAGCATGCGCAACGAGGTTTCCGCATGGATCGGCATGGAGACCGGCGCGACGGCGCAGGCCTTCTGCATGGCGGCGGCGAGCTGGCGCAGCGCCCGCAGCTTGGCGGTCGACAGGAACTGGTCCTGATCTACCGATGCGTAGAGCGCGGTCATGGCGAAGACGTCTTTCGGGGCGACGTCGGCCTTTTCGAGCAGGCGGAGATTTTCGGCCATGCTCGCGAGAATGAAGGCGAGTTCCTGGCCTTCCGCGCCGCCGGCGTTGTGCACGACGCGGCCGTCCGCTTTCAGCGCAACGCCGCCGAGGCTGCGGGCCGCGGGAGCGAGAGCCGAAGGATCGGCCTGATCGACGCCGAAACGCGCGGCGACGCTCCAAGGATCCAGCCCTCCGCAAAGCGTGGCGCCTTCGATATTGGAAAACGTCGCTGCGGCGTCGAAATCGGCGCCGGGATCGAGCCAGATCGCGCGGGGCTTGTGATAGGAAAGTCGATCGGCAATATCGGCGGATGCGCCGAAGCCATGCGCCGAGGGGGCGCCTTCCAGGCAGACTGTCAGGCTGTCGGCGCCGTTTTGCAGATCTTCGGCGAGCTGGCCGGCGGCGCGCGCGGCGTCCGGATCGTCGACGCGCTGGCAGACCGACCAGGGATTGTCGGCGTCGATCCGATGCAGGAACGCCGGCGAGGCGGATTGCGTGTAGATCGGGCCATAGGCGACGCCGTCATCGCTGCGGGAGACGAGCGTGGCCTCGAAGTCCGCGCCTTTCAGGGCCTTTTCGGCAAGCTTGCGCCAGGTTGCCTCATCGGCTGGCGCAAACGCGGTGTTTTCTATTTCCCGATAGTCCATACATCCTCACCGACTGCCGACGCGCCAGAATGGGCGCGTCTCGACTCTCCCTCGGGCCGATCATAAAAACGCGGAACGCCTGATGCAACGTTTGCCTGCGACTGATCACCTGTCCGGCAAGTGCCAGTCCTGCGGTGGCCTGCGTCTGGCGAGCCTGAGCGCCAGGCCGATGGACACGCCGACGCCGATGGCGACGGTCAGGTCGACCACGACGGTCAATACCAGAGTAAGGATCAGAAGAACACGATCCGACAGTCGCAGTTTCGCGTAAGTCGGCCAGTTGTGCGGTTCGCTCATGTTCCAGGCTGTGAGCATCAGCAGAGCGGCGAGCGCCGGCAGCGCCAGATATCCGGCAAGCGGCGCCGCAAACAGCATAAACAGCAGGATGATGACAGCGTGCGAAAGGCCGGCCACCGGTGTCTTGCCGCCCGCCTTCACATTGGTGGCGGTGCGGGCGATGGCGCCCGTCGCCGGCATTCCCCCGAAAAGCGACGAGGCGAGATTGGCGATGCCCTGGCCCACGATTTCTGCATTTGGCCTGTGCTTTCCATCAATCATGCGGTCGGCGACCATGGCTGAAAGAAGCGACTCGACACCCGCGAGAAAGGCGATGACGACGGCTGATGGAAATAGTTCGATGAGCCTTTCGGGCGACAGGTCGGGCAGGCGCGGCATCGGAAATTCGCTTGGCAATGCGCCGAAGCGCGATGCGATCGTATCGACGGGCAGCGACAGGGCGGCCGCCAGCCCCGAACCGACGGCGACGGCCAGCAGGATGCCCGGAAACCGCGGATAGCGTTTCCTGAGGATGACGATCAGCGCCATGGTGAGAACGGCGATCAGGATCGCCGACAGCGTGACTGTGGCGCGCGCTTCCCACAGAACGGGAAGTTTCTCCAGGAAGTCAGCCGGAACGTTTTCCACCGAAAGGCCCAAGAAATCCTGGAGCTGGCTGGTCGCTATGATGAGAGCGATGCCGATGGTGAAACCGTTGACCACCGCATCGGGGACGAAGGCGATAAGGTTGCCGATCCTCAGATAACCCGCGATCACCAGCAGCGCGCCGGCCATGGCGGTGGCGATCACCAGCCCGTCATAGCCATGCTCGGCGATCACGCCAAAAACGACGACGATGAAGGCGCCCGTCGGTCCGCCGATCTGAACGCGGCTGCCGCCGAGAGCCGAGATGAAGAAGCCGCCGACGACGGCCGTTACCAGACCCTTCACGGGATCGGCGCCGGAGGCGATCGCGATCGCGAGGCTGAGAGGCAGCGCCACCATGGCGACGGTGGCGCCGGCGAGCAGATCGCTCCAAAAGAGCGGCCAACTGTACTCTCTGATCGTGGTCAGGATTTTAGGCTGTAATATGGGACGGCGCGATTGCGATTCTGCGGATTGGGACATGGGCTCGATTGGACGACGTGACGCCGGTAGGCGCGAAAAGGATTTTATGCGGGGCTGCACTGTACTATGAAAGGCGCGCTTTTCGAAACGATCTAAATTGCCGCATGGGTGACAGGCGAATATTGACGCAGACGGTTGGTCGTTGGTTTGGATGGAGACATGCGCGGAACGCAGCCGTTTGTAATAGCCTGACGTTTATCATAGGCTGCGTCCGGAGCAAGTTTAACGGCAAAGGTGTGGTGAAGAATGAATCTCGGATCATTTTCGGTAAGCCTTGCGGTGAAAGACCTTGCCAAATCCAAAGCATTCTATGGGAACCTTGGCTTTGAAGTCGCTGGTGGCGTCGAGCAGGAAAACTGGCTGATTTTGAGGAATGGACCACATGTCATCGGTTTGTTTCAAGGCATGTTCGAGCGCAATATTCTCACGTTCAATCCGGGATGGGACCAGGACGGCGCCGAAATCGACCCATTTGACGATGTGCGTGACATTCAGCGTGAACTGAAGCGGCAGGGCGTCGCGTTGTCGAGCGAGGCGGACGAAGATTCCACAGGGCCAGCAAGTCTGATGCTCACGGATCCCGACGGAAACCAGATCCTGATCGACCAGCATCGGTAAATGCGACGCTCCACGCGTCAGATCGAATTTTCAGGCTAGCGCGAACCTTTTCATGTCTGAAAAGTCCCGGCCTTCCGACCTGACAGAAGCCAGTAGACAGCTCCGCCAACGCATCCGCTGAAAGCGGACAGGAGCCCCCCGCGTCCGAAGAAATCCGCATCGAATCCCGAGACGACGCCGACGCAAGTCATGCCGATGAGGGAGCCGATGGCCAGGTGTTCGGCAATGCCGTTCCAGCGCCTGCGCTCGGCAACAAATATGACTATAAATGAAGGTATCGCAGCATAAAAAGCAGCAATTGCTCCGATCATTATGCTGACCGACAATACCGTATAAATTCGCTCGAAAATTGGCAGATTCATATGGATTTTGAATGAATTTGCAGACAATGAAAAAATAGTCCGCCTGCAATGATAGAAGAAAAAAGATATGCGACAATTATTCTCGTCAGGGTTTTCATGTGTTTATACCTGATTGTAATATTTAAGAAATTTTGCTTCGAAGCCGGATCGTAACCGTGGATTTTTTAATCATCATTGAAATTGCAATCTTTCAATCTGCAGGAATTTTCGATCCCTGCTCGAATATGCATGCATGATTGTCCCACTATCATGGATTCCAGAAGCAGCTCATGTCACAAAACGTCCGATGTGCCCGCTTTGGGCTTGCTGCGTCATTCGACGCGCCGGAATAGATGGCGGATTGGATCAAAAATGCTGCATGGACGGAACGGCTATCTCTGAAGCCGAACTTTGCCAGACGTGACAATGGGTTGTTTCACGAAGGCGGAGGCTGATTCGGCGAAAAAAGGACCTATATATTGCAGGAAGATCAACCGGGAGAGAGCACAGCATGATTCTGATCGGCGTCGCCGCAATCCTGTTGCTGATTTTCGGGCCGGTTTTGTGGGTTCACGTCGTGATGGCCCGGCACCGTGGCGATCGCGACGATTTCCCGGGAACCGGCGGGGAGCTTGCCCGGCATCTGCTCGATTTTCACGATCTCAAGGAGGTCCCGGTCGAATACACGGACGCCGGGGATCACTACGATCCGGCTGCGAAAACGGTTCGGCTGACGCAGCAGAATTTCGACGGGCGCTCCATCACGGCGGTGGCTGTCGCGGCGCACGAGGTTGGCCACGCCATTCAGGATCGCGACGGATATGGTCCGCTGAAATGGCGCGAATCCACCGTCAGGACTGCAGCGTTCACGGATCAGCTCGGTTCGCTGGGCATGGTGGCGCTTTCCGTGCTGGGCAGCGCTGTCGCCACGCCCCGGCTCCTGTTGTTTGGCGCGGCCGCGGTTGTCCTGATGGGGCTGGTCAGGGTGTTGGCGCACCTGGTGACGCTGCCTGTCGAACTCGACGCCAGCTTCAAACGCGCCCTGCCGATCCTCGAACAGGGCGGCTATCTGGGCAAGCATGACATACCGGCGGCGCGGTCGGTGCTGAAAGCGGCGGCCTTTACTTACGTCGCCGCATCCTTGATGCAGATCCTCAATCTGTTCCGGATACTGAGGTTCTTGCGGTAGCCGTTCCGAGGTTGATTTCCTGAATGAACGCCTTCGAGCGGAAAAAAATAAGTTGCCGAGGCGCCAGTCGCCACATGCGCTGGTGGGGCAGACGCGGATTTGACACCCCGGTTAGTTGCGCCTGAGCCGTCTTGCGTTCCTTTTTGCCTCGGCGCCGATTGGCCCGACCAGCGCCTCCGCGACATACACAGGGCCTTTTCGGGCTGCAGCGGCTGTCGCCACCCGCTCCGCCGCCTTTGCGAACGCCGAGGGTTTTTCAAAGAACATTCTGGTAAATTCCACCGGCGTCAGTGAGCCGTTCGCCAGTTTGATGCTTCTTCGCCAGACGACTTCCTGAGAAGCGAGCGCCAAGCTCATATAAGCAGTGGTCAGGCGGCTCCATGCGTCAGTCAATTTCAGGGCTGCGTCATTGCCGTACATTCATTCGAACCTGTGTTTGTAATCGTGGACAAAGCCGGGCGATAGCAGAATTCAAGCCGCGATCTCGGGCCTTGGTGAACTCCGGAGATGCGCGCCGGTTCCGCAATGAGAGTGTGAAAGACCGTATCGGCATGAGAAATCGGACGAAGCACCAGCTCCGCCCCACAATTCCTGCAGACACGGTGGATTTTCAAAGAAAACGGTTCTTCCAGTCTTTCGATCGCGCCGTCGTCAATCGAACCCGACACTGGCGCGCCGGAATTGAAAGGTACCGTCACTGGCGCTGTAGAGGACATGGGCAAGGGCTCCCGTCTGGTTGAACCATGCCTTGCTTGGGAACTGCATTCCTGGAACCAGGGATAGTCGCTATTCAGACGGAGCAGAAGCAGGTCACAAGAATTCGAATGTCCGCCTCAGATAACAACATTGCTGGCGGGTGTCGTGCTGCCGTTACGCGAAAGAAATAGAAACGGACGCCGCAGCAGGGAGTACGCACCGTGAGTTTTGGAATTGCGCTTGGCCAATCGAAGTCGCTTCTGTGCGCCGTGCCGATGTTCGGGCTGGCGACTGGCGCTCTGTTTCCGATCATCGCGCTTCGCCTGCAGGACATGGGAAGCGAAGCCGCCTTTGTTGGCCTGATCACAACCCTTTACTATAGCGGGTCACTCATTGCGGCGCTGACCTTCGGCAAAGTGCTCAGCAGGGTCGGTTTTCGCGCGGGCTTTGCGGCAAGCGCTTTTCTTGCGGCGGTCGCCACCTATGCGCTGACTTTAACCGATAACCAGTTTTTCTGGTTGGTGCTCCGATTTGTCGGGGGCTTCTCTCTCGGCGCGTATTACGTGGTTGTCGATGGCTGGTTTCAGGCGCTCGCCGACCGGCGTTCACGTGGAAAGCTGTTCGCCGTCTATGAGACGGTCAGGTTGGCGGCGACGGCTCTTGGCCCGTTCCTCCTGGTTTTGGCTTCGACCAATGCAAGCCTTGTCATCATTGCGCTGGCCTATGTCGCATCAGTGGCGCCTGCCCTGTTGACCACAGAACCGGCGGGCGGCCGGCGGACAATCTATCGATTCAGCGGTCTTTTCGAGATCACCCGGTGTTTTCCGGCGGCAATCCTGGTTGCGGCGTGCGGCGGGATTGCAAACGCCAGCTTCTACGGGTTGAGTGCGATCTACGCGACCGGGATCGGGTTGCCTCTGGACGCTGTCGCATTTTTCGTCAGTTTCGTCCTCATCGCGCCTGCGGTCAGCGAAATTCCACTCGGCGCGCTTGCTGATCGCTTCACGCGGATGCCGGTGGCCTTGTGTTGCGCCCTTGCCGCGTTGGCTGCCTGCTCTGCATTGATAGCGGTGGATGCGCCTCCAATGTGGCTTGTGTGCGTCGGCGGCGCGACTGTTGGAGGGGCGATGGTTCCAATGTATGCGTTCGGCCTAAGCCGCATCGTGGACGTGTCCGATGAAGCCCGGACAATTCAGGCGACAAGCGCCGGGCTTATCGCATACAATTTCGGCGCGTTCGCCGGTCCTGTGCTTGCCGGCATTTCGATTGTGCATTTCGGGCCAATCGGTCTGTATGTCTTTCTTTCAGTAGTCGCAAGCATCGCGGGCCTGTCCGCTCTGTCCGACATCAAGCTGTCTCGCTGTTGTCCGGAACAGGCTGTGACATAGAAGCCATACAGTCGCCGTCCATGCGTCCACTCCGCGATTGTTCCGCGCCGCCAGTATCCCTATAAGAAAACGGACGAACAATACGGGGGTGCGAGCGCGCAATGCTTCAGGACGGAAAGCTTTTCATCGGCACGAGCAGAAAGCCGGACGATTCCATCAACAAGGGCGAGTATCTCGATCTCGGATACGCCAACCGGCACGGGCTGGTGACCGGGGCGACCGGAACCGGCAAGACGGTGACGCTGCAGATCCTGGCCGAAAGCTTTTCAAGCGCCGGGGTGCCGGTGTTTTGCGCCGACGTGAAGGGCGACCTGTCGGGCATCGCGGCCGCGGGCGAGCCGAAGGATTTCCTGGCTAAACGCGCCGAGACGATCGGTCTCGACCCTTACGAGTTCCAGGAGTTCCCGGTGATCTTCTGGGACCTGTTCGGCGAAAAGGGCCATCGCGTCCGCACGACGCTCGCCGAAATGGGGCCGCTGCTGCTTGCGCGGCTGATGGATTCGACCGACGCGCAGGAGGGCGTGCTCAACATCGCCTTCAAGATCGCCGACGAGAACGGCATGGCGCTGCTCGACCTGAAGGACCTGCAGGCGCTGCTCACCTACATGTCGGAGAACGCCTCCGAGCTCAGCGGCATGTTCGGCAACGTGTCGAAGCAGTCGATCGGCGCGATCCAGCGCGATCTGCTGGTGCTGGAGCAGCAGGGGGCGGAGCATTTCTTCGGCGAACCGGCGCTGGCGATCAGCGATATCATGCGCACGACTCCGGACGGCCGCGGCGCGATAAGCGTGCTGGCCGCCGACCGGCTGATGATGAATCCTCGCCTCTACGCGACCTTCCTGCTCTGGCTGCTGTCGGAACTGTTCGAGGAACTGCCCGAGGTGGGCGATCCGGACAAGCCCCGGCTGGTCTTCTTCTTCGACGAGGCGCATCTGCTCTTCGACGAGGCGCCGAAAGTGCTGGTCAATCGTGTTGAACAGGTGGTGCGGTTGATCCGTTCCAAGGGCGTGGGTGTTTATTTCGTGACGCAAAACCCGCTGGACGTGCCGGAAACCGTGCTTTCCCAGCTTGGCAATCGCATTCAGCACGCGCTGCGCGCCTATACGCCGCGCGAGCAGAAGGCCGTGAAGGTGGCGGCCGAAACCTTCCGACCCAATCCGGACTTCGACTGCTTCGAGGCGATCACGCAGCTTGGCGTCGGCGAGGCGCTGGTCTCGACGCTCGCCGAGAAGGGTATTCCCTCCATGGTCGAGCGCACGCTGATCCGGCCGCCGTCCTCCAGGCTCGGACCGATCACCGAGGCCGAACGCCGCGACGTGATGGCCGTGAGCCCCGTCGCCGGCCAGTACGACAAGGACGTCGACCGGGATTCGGCCTTCGAGATCCTTGCGAAACGCGCCGAAAGCGCGGCCCGCAAGGAAGACGAGCAGCGCCGCCGCGAGGAGGAAGAGAGCCGCAGAATAGAGGAAAGCCGGCGCTGGACGCTGCCTGGCTTCGGCGACGAGGACGATTACGACGATCGCGGCCGCAAGCAGACCTCGACGCGCAGCCGTTCGACACGTTCACGCTACCAGCGCCAGTCGACGACCGAAGCCATTATCAAGTCGGTGGCGCGGTCGGCGGCCACAAGCCTCGGCCGGGCTCTGGCGCGCGGCATTCTCGGGAGTTTGAAGAAGGGCCGGTAGAGCCCGCAGGGAAGGGAACGTCGATGACCTGGGACGACGTCGTCGCATTTGCTTTGACGCTTCCCGAGGTCGTGCAATCGACCTCCTACGGCGAGCTGTCTTTGAAAGTCGGCAAAAAAATGCTGGCGCGGCTGCGCTGGAAGGACAACAGCATCGTGCTGCCGGGCGTTCACTCGGAAGAGCGTGAGATGCTGTCGGAATCTGCGCCCGACATCTTCTTTTGGGAACCGCATTACCAGGATTATGCTATTGTGCTGGCGCGTCTCGACAACGCCGGCGTCGATGATATCGCCGGTCTGATCGAGCGGCGCTGGCGTGCGATTGCGCCAAAACGGGCGATTGCAGCCAGGCGTGGTTGAGCGGAAATTTTCCAGCGCCTGAGGAGGAAAAAGAGCATGGTGAGGAACACGAGACGGATGTGGTTCAGCGCTGCGGTGATCGTTGCGGCGCTTGCGTCGCCCCAGGCGTATGCGGCCTGCGCGACGGATGAGGCTGTTGAAGCGCTCGCGGCAAAAATTCTGGCGAAAGAACCGGCGCCGGCGCCGGACGTCGCCACTGTCAATGACGCGATCTGCACCCAGGAGAAGCTGGTCGCCATATTATCGGAAAGCTGGGGCAAACCGGTTGGTTACAAGGCTGGCCTGACGAGCAAGCCGGCGCAGGAGGCGTTCAATGTCGACGAGCCGGTGCGCGGCACGCTTATGAAGGACATGATGCTGGAAAACGGCGTGACTGTGTCCGCCGATTTCGGCGCGCTGCCGCGTTTCGAGGCCGATCTGATCGTCTCGGTCGCCGATGACGAGATCAACAAGGCCGCAACCCCCGAAGATGTGATGAAGCATCTCGCCGCTGTCTATCCCTTCATCGAACTGCCGGACCTCGTGGTCGACAATCCGAAATCGCTGAACGGCGCGGTGATCACCGCGATCAATGTCGGCGCGCGTCTGGGCGTGCTGGGCGATCCGATCGATGTCGAGCAAACGCAGGAATTCTTTGCATCGCTTGCCGACATGACGGTGTCGGTCGAAAATCAGGATGGAGAGGAGCTGTCGCGGGCGCCGGGCGCCGCGGTGCTCGGCCATCCGCTCAACGCCGTGCTCTGGCTGCGCAAGAGCGGGGCGATCTTCGAGAAGGGAGACCTGATCAGCGTCGGCTCCATCGGTCCGCTGCTGGTTCCGAAGGCCGGATTGACGGCGACCGTGACCTATGAGGGGCTGACGGGGAATCCGGAGGTTTCCGTGACGTTCGATTAGCCCGGTCCGGGGTAGCCTTGCTTGAGGCTCAGGGTTTGACGGCCGTCACCAGCATGGGGACAAGGAGCCTGGCCGAGGCCGCGCGGCGCAAATTGGCGCGCCTCAGCGACATCTGATCGCCCATCGCAAGCGAGTCGTCCGGTTCGCCTTCCGCGGCCGGCGACGGCGGGGCTGGGGGCGGCGCGTCTTTCGCGTGATCCTGGACGTCCTGGAAACCGGCGTCTGACAGCGTCTGGACAAACTCGGACGGGGAGGTGATGAAGCTGGTCGCGTCGGTTGTGGCCCAGGGAAGGGGATAGTCGATCGCGCCGTCCGATTTTCCCCCGATATGTGTGAGAACGTAGACTCCTTTCGACCGCAGAACCCGAAACGCTTCGGAGAACATCTTCTGCTTGTCGGCCACGTTCATCGTAACGTTCTGGCTCCAGACCATGTCGAACGAGTTGGCTTCGAACGGCAGATCGAGCACCGAGCCGGCGCGATTGCGGATCTTCTGCGGCAGACCGACGATCCGGTCGAGCTCTTCCGCCGTCCGGACATAGTCCGGGCTCAAGTCCAGGGCGTCCACGTCGCAGTCGAAACGGCCAGCCAGAAAGCGCGCCGAGCCGCCGATTCCGCTGCCGGCGTCGAGCACCTTCATGCCGGCGCGGACGCCGGCGGCGCTGGCCATTTTCTCGGTCAGGTCGACGCCGCCATGATGGAGCTGATCGACCGGAAACAGCGCTTCGATCGGAACCGAGCCGGGAGCTGCGTCTTGCAGGCCAAGCGTCTTGAGGATTTTGCCGGCGAGCCCGCTGCGGCCGTAGTGAGAGGCGACGGCGCGTTCGATGTCCGATCTGTCCATGGCCAATTCCCGCCTAAAGTCTGGTGAGGTCCGGCAGCACGGCGTTCGGCGTAAAGTCGAGATATTCGTCCGGATTGCCGGCGCGGTTGATCCAGACCGTGCGGAATCCGAACTTGCGGGCGCCGGCGATGTCCCAGCGGTTCGACGACTGGAAGGAGATCGCGTCCGGATAGAGGCGATAGCCGGTGGCGACGAGTTCGTAGACGGAGGGCGCTGTCTTGAAGACCTTAACGTCCTCGACCGAGAAGACGTCGTCGAGGATATCGTCCAGAAGGGCGTTCTTCACCGCCGATTCAAGCATCGCCTTCGAGCCGTTGGACAGGATTGCGAGCTTTGCGCCGCGCGCCTTCAGGCCTTTGAGAACCTGCGGCACCTCGGCGTAGCAATCGAGCTTCCAGTAGGCGTCGAGCAGGTCTTGCCGATGCGCCTTGTCGACGGACGGCGTGGCCGCGAGCGCATAGTCGAGCGCCTGTTCTGTCAGCGCCCAGAAATCCTGGTAGGCGCCCATGAGCGAGCGCACCCAGGAATATTCAAGCTGCTTGTTGCGCCAGATTTCCGACAGGCGCGGGCCGTCCGGCCCGATATCGGATGCGTGTCGGCGCACCGCGGCGTGCACGTCGAACAGGGTGCCGTAGGCGTCGAAGACATAGGCCGCGTAGGGTTGCGTTGCAGGCATGACAGTCGTTACCTTTTTCGGCGGCACATTGTGCCGTTGCGCGGTCAAGGTCAAGGGTCGGCGCAGGAAGGCCGCGGCGGATAAACCTTGCCCCGCTGCTTCAATCTGGTGCAAAGAGAAGAAAAAGACGGGCAATTGGAGGAAACAACTGATGACCGTGTTGACCGAGGCGCAATCGCAAACCTGGACCTATGTCGACGGAGACTGGCACGAGGGCAACGTGCCGCTGATCGGGCCGCGCTCGCACGCCATGTGGCTGGGCAGTTCGGTGTTTGACGGCGCGCGCTGGTTCGAGCACGTCGCGCCCGATCTCGACTTGCATTGCGCCCGGGTGAACGCGTCCGCCGAGGCCTTGGGCCTGAAGCCGACGATGAGCGCAGAGGCGATCCTGGGCTTGGCCCGCGACGGCCTGAAGAAGTTCGACGGAGAGACCGCCGTCTACGTCAGGCCGATGTACTGGGCCGAGCACGGCGCCTATATGTCGGTGCCGGCCGATCCGGACTCGACGCGCTTCTGCCTGTGCCTTTATGAATCGCCGATGATTCCATCTCAAGGCTTCTCTCTGACTGTGTCGCCCTTCCGGCGGCCGTCGCTGGAGACCATGCCGACCAACGCAAAGAGCGGTTGCCTTTACCCCAACAACGGACGCGCGATCATGGATGCGCGACGGCGCGGCTACGACAATGCGCTGGTGATGGACATGCTCGGCAACGTGGCTGAGACCGCCAGCTCCAACGTATTCATGGTCAAGGACGGCGTCGTCATGACGCCTGTGCCGAACGGCACGTTTCTTTCGGGCATCACCCGGGCGCGGACCATCGCGCTGCTTGCCGACGCCGGCCTGAAGGTGGTGGAGAAATCCCTGAAGGTCAGCGATTTCATGGACGCGGACGAGGTGTTTTCAACCGGCAACCATTCCAAGGTCGTGCCCGTGATCAAGCTTGAGGACCGCGAAATGCAGGCCGGACCCGTGGCTCGCAAGGCGCGCGAACTCTACTGGGACTGGGCCCACAGCGGCGAGAAAATCTGAAACCGGCCGGAACTATTCGGCGGGCGATCGATTAATCCTCCGGGAGCGCTTGCCGTCTGATCGCCTCGCGCATATGTTCCAGACCAAATCATACGAAACAGCCCGCAAAGGAGAGCAAAATGGCTTTTGAACTTCCGGACCTTCCCTACGACTACGAGGCGCTCGCCCCGTTCATGTCGCGCGAAACGCTGGAGTATCATCACGACAAGCACCACAAGGCCTATGTCGACAATGGCAACAAGCTTGCCGATGAAGCCGGAATGAGCGACCTCTCGGTCGAGGAGATTGTCAAGAAATCCTACGGCTCCAACCAGGGCCTCTTCAACAATGCGGCGCAGCACTACAACCACATTCATTTCTGGAAATGGATGAAGAAGGGCGGCGGCGGATCCTCCCTGCCGGGCAAACTCGCCTCGGCGGTCGATTCCGACCTCGGCGGCTACGACAAGTTCAAGGCTGATTTCGCCAGCGCCGGCGCCACGCAGTTCGGATCCGGCTGGGCCTGGATTGCCGTGAAGAACGGCAAGCTCGAAATCATGAAGACGCCAAACGGTGAAAACCCGCTGGTTCACGGCGCGACCCCGATCCTGGGCGTCGACGTGTGGGAGCACTCCTACTACATCGACTACCGCAACGCGCGTCCGAAGTATCTCGAAGCCTTCATCGACAATCTCATCAACTGGGATTACGTGCTGGAGTGCTACGAAAAAGCGACCGCCTGACCGGCAGGGACGCTTTTTACGAGAGATGATCAGAGCCCCGGCGGCGACGCCGGGGCTCTTTTGCTTTTCGGGACGCTGTGCAGACGCCGACGCCGCGATGTATGACTTCTATTGACGGTTGATTCGGCGCGGGCGCTGTAACTGCACAGATCAAGACACCGCCGCCGATACGATTTTTCACAAGAGGTTTTATGCGCATTTCGACAGGCGTTCTGCTCGCCGCGTTCATTGTACTCAGCGGTTGCAGCAACTGGTCCACCTCTTCCGTCGACAAGACAACCGCAATCGCGGTGCGATAGAAGCCGAAGGACGTTCAGTCGGTCATCGTCGCCGAGGACGACATCACCAATCGCAAGTACGAGGTTCTTGGCGACGTGACGGCGACTGTAAGGAAGACAACGATCCTCAACGCGGATCCGACCGAGGCGCAGGTGCAGGAGCAGCTACGCAAGAAAGCTGCGCAAATGGGCGCGGACGCGGTCATTCTCGTGCGTTACGGCACGGTCGGCATCGGACTGAACAGCTGGGGCGTGCTGGAGGGCAAGGGTCGTGCGGTCCCTTTCGTCAACTAGTTTTTGCCTGATCGCGCTTGCAGTCCTGACAGGCGGATGCACGCGCTCGGCGCCGGACCTGCCGCCCGATTACGGTTCCGTCAACGCCTCGCAACAGACGCTCGCCGGCTTTCCGGCGCACTCTCAACTGTGCGCAAATCGCCAAACGGGAAGTCGACCTGGACGCACGCAACCAGAAGGCCGAAGAGATTATCAAGTCAAACCGGACGCGGAACCAGGTCGTCGGCTATCTTGGCGCACTATATGTTGTTCCGGTCGTTGCGATTGAAAACGACGAGGATCAGAAGGCGCTGCTCGACAAGAATCAGCGCGAAGTCGACCAGTTGAAGCAGTTGAGCCGGGTGAAACGCTGTTCGTGTTTCAGGCCACCACTCAGCCCGGAACCAAAGCTCTCGTTTCAGCAAGGAAGCGCCTTGCGGCTTCCTTGTCTCGCGCCTGACGGCTTGCGGGCGCCGGCTTCCCGGTGAATTCGATATAGTCGCCGGACGCATGACCACTTTGCCCGAGGATCAACTCGTCGACCAGGAAGCACGCCGACCGTTCGGGCGAACTCACGCCATCGATGAAGCCCGACAACACCGGCATGAGCCGTTTCCAGACAAACCGGACGAACGCGTTGCGCTCCCGAGCGAGCGCGGTTCCCGGCATCAGGCCCGGATCGAAGCAATAGATGCGGGCGTCGTTGAAGGCCGGCTCCGTGGAAGCTGCGGCTGCATGGTAGATGGCGCAGAGCTTCGACGTAGCGTAGCGGTCAAGTGCGCATTGCGCTTAGTCGCGGTCCGGCCGGGTGTTCTCGCCAGACGCCGCAGCGCTTGCAGAGGCGTAATCCGCGCCCGCGAATCCAGCGCGGCTGGCAAGCCTGTTGTCCGGATCATGCGTTCCGCTGCCGGTGGTGACGACGACCGCGTTTCGGGCAAGGCTGTCGCTTAACGCGTCGACAAGCTGCAGGTGGCCCATCACGTTCGTGGCGAAGGTTTCGTCGATCCCGTCAGCCGTGTGTCTTTGGGTCCCGAGAATTTGCAGCCCGGCAATACAACACAGCGAGGATATCCCGCGACCGCCGAGTCGCTCTTTCACGGCGGTCGCGAAAGCGCTTACCCGCTTTGGCGATGCGGTGTCGAGATCCAGCACATCCAGCCGCCCGGCCGGAACGGCGTCTCTCAACGCTCTGGCTGTCGCCGGATTGCGCGCGCCGGCGATGATCCGGTCGTCGGTGATTTTCGCCAGTCGCCGCGCGACGTCGAGCCCCAGGCCGGAGGTCGCTCCAGTGATGACATGCACTGTCGACATGATATGTCCTCTTCATGCGTTTGACATGAGAATTCATATAATACGAATATCGTATTATTCAATTGTCGTTTTGTGCGATTTTGGTAATAAGGGAGACGAAGAGGTCCTGATCGTCCGGTGGAAGCTGCTCCAGCATCAATTTGCAATGATGCGTCTGAATGGCGATGAGATCGGCCACATAGGCCCGTCCCGCATCCGTCAGGCCAAGAGCGATCGCTCTGCGATTTTCGTCCGGTCGGTCCCGTTTCAGGAAATTGCGACCGGCGAGACGGTCTGTGACGGAGGAAATCGTGGTTGGCGCCACGTTCAGGTGGCGCGCAATATCGGTGGGGCCGCATCCGGGGTGGGCGGATATGTACAGCATCGCCTGAGTGTCGATCTGGTTGAGCGGTTTGCCGTCCGGCGCTTCCTGTTCGGCGATCTTGAAGCGGCGCATCAGCGAGTCGATCGCGGTTCGAAGCGCTGACGCGCGGCTGTCTTGAGTTGAATCCATCAGTGAGTATTAAGCCACGCGCCAATGATTTTATAGCGCAATTCGCATTTTCTACTCCAACAGTCATGCACCTGAAACGCCTTGGTAATCGGCTGCCCGGACATCGCGACCGACGCTTCCAGGCAAAATAGTATATTTACATACAAAACCGTTTTGTATATGAAACGCCTAGTGCTTGAGCGGCTTGGATCTTGGGAGGGATCATGGCGCAGACCAAAACAAGCGAGGAGGCGAACCCCGCTGAAAGCAAGGTAGAGTTACGTCTCCAGAATATCGAGATGAGCTTTTCCGGTCACACTGTATTGCGTGGCGTCGATCTCAGCATTGTCGGCGGAGAAATTCATGCCCTGATGGGAGAGAACGGCGCCGGCAAGAGCACCCTCGTCAAGATCATCAGCGGCGTGCAGGAACCCACAATCGGCAAACTGTTTCTGGATGGACGGGAAGTCAGCTTCGATTCGCCCAGAGAAGCCGAAAACTGTGGCATCGTCATCATGCACCAGGAGTTGAGCCTGGTGCCGGAAATGACTGTGGCCGAAAACGTCATGCTGGGTCACGAGCCGAAGATTCGGGGGCTACTGATCAATCGAAAGGAACTGCGCGAGAAAGCCAGGGAGGCGCTGCTGCAGTTCGGCTTCAAGCTGGATATCGATACACCCGTCAAGAACCTGCGCGTTGGCGAGCAGCAGCTTGTCGAGATCGCGCGTGCGCTGCTCATGGATGCGCGGCTGCTTATAATGGACGAGCCGACGTCGGCGCTTTCGCAAACCGAAACAGACATCCTTATGGAAGTCGTTCGCGATCTCGCCTTCCAGGGTGTTGCAGTCATCTACATTTCTCATCGCATGGATGAGGTATTCGAGATCTCGGACCGCGTAACGGTCTTGCGTGACGGAAACATGATTGGGACCAAAATGGTTTCCTCAACCACGTCGGACGATCTCATAGAGATGATGGTCGGGCGTTCGGTCGAAATCAATCCGGTCAACCGGGCGAAGCCAGCCGGTGACGAGACCGTCATGCGGGTTTCCGGACTGACCGCAATAGACAAGGGACACAAGGTCCTCGACAATATCGGTTTTGAATTGCGCAAGGGCGAGGTGCTCGGAATCGGCGGCTTGCTCGGCGCCGGGCGAACCGAACTGCTCGAAACCTTGTACGGCGCGCGCGGCGGTTCCTATGCAGGCGACATTGAAATTCACGGAAGGCGCCTTCATCCCTCCACGCCTGCCGACGGGCTGCGTGAAGGGCTGGCGCTGATAACCGAAGACCGCAAGGGCAATGGCCTGCTGCTGAAACGCAACATTCGCGACAATGTGGTCTTGCCGCTGCTCTCCAGCAAAACGCGTTTCGGACTTCTGTCGCCCTCGATGGAGCAGACCGAGGCGGTTACGGCGATCGACAGACTGCGCATCATTGCGCGCGGACCAGAACACGTCGTGGAGCGCCTGAGCGGCGGCAATCAGCAGAAAGTGGTTCTCGGCAAGTGGCTGGCGACCGAGCCGCGGATCCTGCTTCTGGACGAGCCGACCCGCGGTATCGATATCGGAGCGAAAGACGAGATCTATCGACTGATTGGCGAAGCTGCCGATTCGGGCATGTCGGTCCTCTTCGCGAGTTCCGAGATCCCCGAATTTCTAGCCGTCTGCGATCGCGTTATCGTTCTTACGGAGGGAGCCATGGCGGGTGAACTGTCCAGGCAGGAGATGTCCGTGGAAGCAATCAAGAATCTTGCGATGCAGATTTGACAGCGATGTTCGGGGGAAGAGGTAAAATGGCGACAACTGACAAAATGTCCCGATCCCAAGCCACAACGGCAGATCTCAATTCGCCGCTGCTGACCTTACTTAACCGTACCAAACTCTACTGGGGTCTGATCATCCTGCTCGTATTCGGAGCCCTGACTTCGCCGCTGACATCCAAGGGCAACAATATATTCTTGTCGATCGGCAACCTGACCGATGTCCTGCGTCAGGTTTCCGTAACCGGGATTGTGGCCGTCGGCATGACAATGGTGATCTTTCTGGCGGGAATCGATCTTTCCGTCGGGTCCGTGCTGGCGCTTGGCACGGTCATTTGCGCGATGCTGTTGACTCAGGAAGGCTGGACAGCCGCGAGCATGTTTGCGGTTCCCGCAACGGGGACGGTCGTCTTCGTCTGTCTGTTTTTCTTTATCGGTTTCATGCGCCGCAGTGCGCAGGGCGTCGGCGCGGAGATGTCCGCCAGCGGTTCCGAAAGATCGGTGAAGCTCTTAATCGCACTGGTTTGTGGCGGCGTCGCCATGTGGTGGCTGGCAAGTCAGGTGGACAGCAAGTTCGGCGTGCTGGCGGTGCTTCTGGCGGTCCCATGCGTCGGCGCAGTAATGGGCGCGATAAACGGTTCGCTGATCGTCCATGGCCGCTTGCAGCCCTTCATCGTTACGCTGGCGATGATGGTCGGGGCGCTTGGCCTTGCCCGGGTTGTCGCGGGGCAGGACACGGCCGTTCACCCGGTCTATACCGGCAGCAATGCGACGGAGCATTTCGAGGTGCTGCGCATGCTGATCTGGGGCGTGCTGCCGGTGCCGGGCGTCGTGTTCCTTGTCGTGCTGGCCCTGGCTTTCTTTCTGACCCGGTTCACCACCTTCGGCAGCTATCTGCTTGCCATTGGCGGCAATGAGGAGGCCTCTCGACTGGCGGGAATCGACGTCGCCCGCATCAAGATATCCACCTATGCCATTGCCGGCGCGCTTTCCGCGCTTGCCGGCATTCTCTACGTGGCGCAATTCCGACAAGGCAAGCCGGATGCAGGCCTGGGGCTGGAACTCGACGCGATCGCGGCGGTCGTGATCGGAGGCACAAGCCTGATGGGCGGGCGGGGCGCGATCCTGGGGACGTTCGTCGGCGTCCTGATTTTCGGCTTCCTCAGCAATATTCTGCAGTTGAACAATATCGACAGCAACACCCAGCTTATACTCAAGGGTTTAATCATCGTCGCCGCCGTGCTTCTTCAGGAAGGCCGGCTGGAAGAATTTTTCGCAGCAGTGAAGGAGGGCCTTTTCTGGCGAAAAAGGCTCTGACCCCACATCTTGGAGGATCCAGGGACAGAGCCATCCAAACGCAGCGTAGCTGCACTTTGAACAAGGAGGACATGATGAAAAGAAGACAATTTGGCAAGGGTATATTTGCCGCCTGCGCTGCGGCGCTGGTGGCTGGCGCCCTGAATGCGGACGCTTACGCCGCGGATGACAAGTACGTGATCGGCTTTTCCCAGGTGACAACCGTCGAGCCGTGGCGTGTGCAGTTCAACAAGGATCTGCGCGCGGAAGCCGACCTTCATCCCAATGTGGAGTTGCTGATCTCCGACGCCAATGACCGCACCGAAAAGCAGGTCGCCGACGTCGAGAATTTCATCCGTCAGGAAGTGGATGCAATTCTCATTTCTCCGAAGGAGTCGGCCGGGCTTACCGGTGTCGTGGAACAGGCGACCGAGGCCGGTATTCCGGTTTTCGTTCTCGATCGCAACGTCGATACCGACAAGTTCGTGCAGTGGGTCGGCGGCGACAATGTCCTGATCGGCGAAGCCGCCGGCAAATATGCGCTCGAATTGCTTGGCGGAAAGGGCAACGCCAAGGGCAATATCGTCGAAATCTATGGCGGACTCGGGGTTCAGGCGACGTTTGACCGCTCCGATCCGTTTCATGCCGCATTCGACGGCGAGGAGGGCGTAAAGTTCCTGCTCGATCGCCAGTCCGGCGACTGGAAGCAGGACCAGGCCTACGACATCATGTCCACCGCCCTGCGCAACTACGAAGATATCACCATGGTATACGGTCACAATGATCCCATGGCCTATGGCGCCTATCTTGCGGCAAAGGACGCGGGACGCGAAAAGGACATCATCTTCATCGGCGTGGACGGATTGCCGGATGAGGGCGTGACCTGGGTTGCAAACGGCGAACTGGCCGCGACCTTCCTTTATCCAACGCCCGGCGCGGAAGGATTGCGCCAGGCGTTGAAGCACCTTCAGGGTGAAGAGGTGGAAAAGAAGGTCGTCATGGGAACCGAGGCGATCACCCCTGAAAACGCCGAGGATATTCTGAAGAAAAACGGGCTGAGATAATCAGGCTGAATATTCCTTTGGAAGTGAAAAAAATGAATACAGGGGCATGGTGTGCCCCTGTAAACTTTTGAGCCGCTCGGAAATATCGGATTGATACAGTGTCGGATCGGAAATCGAAACTTCAGAAATACTCCGCTCCGGCTCTGGAAAAAGGGCTCGACATCCTCGAATACCTTTCGTTGACCGATAGCCGTCCGACCCTCTCGCAACTGGCCGCCGGCATAGGCCGGTCGAAGAGCGAGATCTTCCGCATGATGATCGTTCTGGAGGAACGCGGCTACATCAGCCGAAGCGAGGGCGACATCTACTCTCTCACCGATCGTATCTCCACGCTCGGCGCCGAACGTTCGATAAACAGCCGTCTGTCGGAAGCAGCCAAGCCCTATCTGGAAGAGCTTGCCGGCAAAACCGGACTTTCCAACCATCTGAGCGTGCTGGACGGAAGCGATCTGCTTGTGATCGCCAACGCCAATGCTCCGCACTACTATGGTTTGAGCGTCCAGGTAGGCTATCGTACTGCGCTTGGCGGTTCGGCCGCGGGCGCGTGCTTTCTGGCCGATCTGCCAACATCGCAACAGCGCAGGGACGTGTTGGAGAGACTGGCGCAGCAGCCCACCCCCGATATGCTTGCACAGCTTGATAACATGGTTTCACAGTGCCGCGGTGGCGGATACGCGAGCGCGTCCAACGCCGAAACCAATGCGATTCTTGAACTTTCCGCGCCGGTGGTCGCAATCGCGCGCAAGGAAACCATCGCCGCGATAACAATAGCCTGCTTTGCATCAGACTCGATGACGAACCGGTTGCCCGGAATGGCGGACGCGCTCAGGGCGGCGGCGTCTGCCTTTTCCAACAAGCTCGCGATCACCATGCCGACCACCGGTGGAAACGGGCTGTTGCAGTTGGGCGCGCTGTAAAGTCGCAGTCGTAAAAGAAGCGCATTTGGCTGTCGATCACTCCCGATCGCCTCGGCCTCAAAGACGCCTCGGCGGATCGATGGGCGAATCATCTCGGTGACCATGCCGCGCGGAAAAGAGCCGCTCTTCCTTGGTCAAGCCTGCGGCTGCAGAGTGAACAGTGACAGGAAATCTTGGGCGGCGGCGATATCGCCGTCGGCGTCGACCACGCCTTGCGCGACCAGTGTGGGCAGGGGAATGGCGCCATAGACCGCCTTGGCCAGCGCTGTTCCATTGCCGTGAAGCACGAAGGGTGCATCGGGCGTGCGGACCGAAGCTGTTTGCAGCCTGTCTCCGGCCAATCGCATCTCGAACGCCTCGTCACCGAGGTCGAACCCGGCCAGCGTCTCACGCCCCTGTGCGCGGTCGCGCACGAGGTTGACCCCCATCGAAATCATCAAGGCCGAGGGACTGATGAAACGCGTTGGATCGTGACCGGGCACGGTCAACGCCCAGCGGCAGAGCGCTTCGAGAACGGGAAGAAAGCCGCGCCCGGCCTCGGTCAGGGCATAGATGCCGAGCCGTTCATCGTGATCGATCACTCCCGCCTGCACGAGTTGCGCCAGACGACCGGCGAGCACGCTCGCGGCGCTGTGGAATTGTTCGTGCCTTGTTACTCGCCGGACCAGAACCCCATCGAGAAGGCCTTCCAAAAGCTGAAGACACTGCTCAGAAAGGCGAAAGCTCGAACATATGAAGACCTTTGGAAGGCAGTCGGACATGTCTGCAGCCTATTCACACCGCAAGAATGATGGGACAACTTCAGGTCAACAGGATGCGTTCCATACCAATCGCCCATTGCGTTAGTCGAGGGGCCACATCGAGAGCAGAAGCGTGCGGAGCATGCGATATGTTTTCGCCCGCATTTCCTCCCCGATAGCAACCTGCCGTATTCGCTTCCGTTTTTCCAGGATCAGAATCCAGTCTCCAGGGGGAGAGGTGCGGCGTGATGCGCGACGGAGAGTAGAGAGCGGAAGGCCGGGACGCTGCCTTGGCAACCGGGACCCGGTAGGAGCCCCTCCACCGGCAGGTTCCGAGACCACGGCTGCAGAGTTGTTGGCAACGAATACATCTGGCTTTCACTCTGGGCCGAAATAGCCATTCTGTGCCGTAATCCTGAACAGGTCTACCCCGGGTCGAGCTCTGTACATTTCGAGGCAGTTGCCGGGCCCGTCGGTGAACATCCACAATTGGTTGAAGAAGCTCTCCGCCGCAAAGCTCTGTCCTGACGCGAGATTGGCCCGCTGTTCCGGCTGTCCGTTGGCTCCGATCACAACCACGCCCCTGTGTGCATCCGTTGCGTTAACGAACTTTACCGCCACCGGCCGTTCGGGCAGTTCCGTGTGCGGTGCGGCCAGTGTCTCGCAAGTCGTCCATAGAGGATCGAAGCTCTCCGCTGCCGGCTCGGTCGGGGCTGGACTACCGACCCTCTCTCTCACTTCGGCCAAGGCCTCGCACTCATTGATGAATTCGCTGATAGCGCTGGCGCTGCCCTTAAGCGGCAGCGTTACTCTGTGGCCGCCGGCCCGGTAGGCGATCTCCCGCCTTCTCTTGAGTGCTCCCCACAGGGGATCATCCGCTGGCACTTCGATCGCCACTCCTCCAACGCCTTGCTCCAGCCGAGTTCCCGAAACAACGCCGCTGTAGCTGCGCCTGAAATCTTCGGCAAAGAATTCGATGTCGAGCGGCGCACCCTCGATCTTGCCGCCCACCGCCGCGCCAAAGGTCAAGTTCGGTCGGCCGCCGGGGCAAGCGCCATCGACCATCGAATTGTCGGTCTCCAGTACGCTTGCTCCGATTGTGGGCGGGTTGGCGTCCTCACCCGGCCCGGAGTGCCAAGCCATGTCGGGCGCGGACACTGAGATGCATGAAATGCGTGTGCCATCCCACTCCAGCAAGGCAAGGTCCGCCTTGGATGACAGCGTGAAATAGCCGTTGGTGTAGCGAATTCCTGATCCCGAAACCACCTGCTCCAGTCTGACCTCGGGCAGACCGTCGTGTGAAAAGGACGCCGCGTCGTCATCAATGTGATAACGCACCAGCATTTGTGCGCCGCCATCGCAAACATAATCAACGACATTGTCGGTCGCCAGAGTTGCAACGGGCCAGAAGGCAGCCGGTAAAAAGGCAGGAACACCAAATGTCAACGCGGCAAGTCTGGCGAAACGACGCATCTCTTTCGTGCTCCCCGTGTAGTCGGCTTCATCCATCACGATTCAGTCGATGGTTGAAGCGCGACCCTGACTTGGCCACATACTGGCCCAGACTACCGGCCCGGCATCGGCCGGGGCGTTTCGGCGTCAGCCACCGGGCAATACCATGACCGAAGAGACCTGATCGTTCCATTGGCTGTCGAAGCAATTCTGCTGTCCGGTCACCTTCTTGGATTGTCCTTGAAAGTGAGCATCTTTGAACAAGTTAACCGAGTATCCCGGCGACACCGATATGGACGACATCGAATCGTTTGAGACACCGAGGTTCTTCAGGCTCGTGTCGTCGACCGGCCCAATCTGCAAATGTGCTTCACTGCCAGTGAAATCACAGCCCGAATAAGCGATAGCCGCCGGTATTGTGGCGTCCTTGCTCTTCAGAACGTTGATTTCGACGCCGAATATCCCGGAATCTACCAACAGCACGGTGGTCACATAGGCGTCGCTCGGAATCCCAATATAAATCCAGTCCTCCTCGGCGCGCACTTCAAATACAGAATCACTCGACGTTCCGGCATTCCCTACCGGCTGCGATATTGGCGCCACGGAAGCCGCGGCGATCCCGCAGAGCGGGCAGACTGTCGACAGCGTCGCGATCGATCCGGCGGTTGCAACTTTCTTGATCTTATCGACCGTCCCGGAGTCTCTTGCTCTTACAAGCGCCACCGCAGAGCTATCGGCGTTTGGATTGCAGAACAGATTGCTATCGCGAGCCGCATCCGTTCTGAACGGCGCTTTGGAGGCCGTGACATCCACTTTCCTGGCGGCATGGTCGACCTGGAACGTAACGTCTTCCGTCTTGAACCATTCGACATCGACGTTTGCTTTTGCGCCTGGCAGTGCCCCCTGGAAAATAACAATCATTTCGATGCATTGCCGGGCTTGAGCAATGTTGCTCCCAACTAGCAAAGTGGTGAAACCAAATAAGAACGTTGCACAGATTCGCGCTGTAATTGACGAATATCTCATTATACTTTGTTCCCCTACTAACATTGCACCCATAAAGCTCTTTTTATTTACTGTCTACCATTCATGTCAGCGATGTCTGGGCGAAATGGCTTGAGCCGACTTGACGCTCTCTGCACGCTGAAGTTCGAAATTCAGTTCAAACGAACATCAGCGGGAAAGAACCTTGAATTCAGGCTTCAGCCCGCACCCAAATTCTATGTCTTCGGCTTTCGCTTGCATTATCTTTGGTTCGACCCTGCGTGCTCCGGATGAGAAGCGAACCTACCCAGTTATCCGATGAAGCTCTCAAAGAGGACTGCTCGATTGTCGAGAAGGAAAAGGAATCGCTTCAGGTATTGGGATTTCATGTGTTTATCTCACGGCGGCCGGGCGCGCGATTTACAAACCGCGTTAATTTCCTCTCCGATCTTGAGAAAACCGTGCCACAATTCTGTTATCCTGGCGCGCAACGCTGGCTACGATCCAAAAGGGGAAATGGTCAAACCGGGACTATTTCTGACCGTAATGACCCTTGGCTTCACAGACAACCTCGGTCCGCTCACTTAACAAATCGAAGGTCTGCTTTAGCGGAATCTCTCCGACCACTTCCTGTTCGGCGATCTTGAAGCGGCGCATCAGCGAGTCGATCGCGGTTCGAAGGGCGGTCGCCTGCGTGTCAATCGGTGTATCCATGGCGCGATACTATGCGACATTCGAACGATTTCCCATCCCGACGGCTGTACCGTTCAGCCTCGGTCCACCGGCAGCACCGGCGGGAATGTCCGGCTTTCGTCGAGTATCCCGGACCGGCGTCCTGCCCTGCATCGTCTGCACCCAGCCAGTGATCCTCCCTCCCTTCCGGCGAAAAGCTGGCAGGCAGTTGCAACGGCCGCGAAACGACATATTCTGCGCAATCGCAAATAACAGATAAACAGGGTGTTGCGACAACCGCTTTGAAGGGAGACTGATGCGGATCGTTCTTACCGGCAGTTCCGGACGAGTTGGCCGCGCCGTCTTCAGCGCTTTGGCCGGCAAGCACGATGTTATCGGAATCGACCGCTCGCAATTTTCGACCACTCACCGTGTCGGCGATTTTGTGGACAGTTCGTTGTTGCGCTCTGTATTCAAGAGCTCAGATGCCGTCATTCACACCGCCGCCCTCCATGCGCCTCATGTCGGGCTGCTTCCGGACGAAGAGTTTCGGCGCATCAATGTGGAGGGAACCCGCCTCGTTGCCGAAACGGCTATCGGAGCCGGCGTCAAGCGGCTGGTCTTCACAAGTACGACGGCGCTGTACGGATACGCCGTCTCTCCGGGCTCATGTACATGGATAGACGAGGACACGCCCCCACGGCCCAGGAGCATCTACCACCGCACAAAGCTCGAAGCCGAACGCATTCTGGAACGCATGGCCGGTACGGACCTTGATGTACGCGTATTGCGCATGTCGCGCAGCTTTCCCGAGCCGGGCGACGTCATGGCGGCATACCGTCTGCATCGCGGCGTCGATATTCGCGACGTCGCGGATGCCCATGTCGCGGCCCTGTCGAATGCGGGAGAGCCCTTCCAGCGCTACGTCGTGTCGGCTGAGAGTCCCTTTGCAATGGATGACTGCGAAGCTCTTTCAACGGATGCTGCTTCCGTGATCAGACGAATAGCGCCAGACCTTGCTGCAGAATTCGGTCGAAGGGGATGGAGCCTGCCGTGCGCCATCGACCGGGTCTATCAGTCGGCGCGCGTCCGGGAAGGGCTCGGCTGGCGTCCCCGCTTCGGTTTCGGCGAGGTGCTGGCGCAGGTGGACCGGTGCAGCCTGGAGGTGTTGCCTCCCAGACACCGTGCCGGATCATTTCGATGATGCTCAATTCGCACGTATGGATCCGCTCTCGGGGTAATCTCAACTGATAGAGGTGTGGCGCGGGAAAGAGCCGCTCTGCCGTGGTTAGGCCTGCGGCTGCAGAGTGAACAGCGACAGGAAATCTTGGGCGGCGGCGATATCGCCGTCGGCGTCGACCACGCCTTGCGCGACCAGTGTGGGCAGGGGAATGGCGCCATAGACCGCCTTGGCCAGCGCTGTTCCATTGCCGTGAAGCACGAAGGGTGCATCGGGCGTGCGGACCGAAGCTGTTTGCAGCCTGTCTCCGGCCAATCGCATCTCGAACGCCTCGTCACCGAGGTCGAACCCGGCCAGCGTCTCACGCCCCTGTGCGCGGTCGCGCACGAGGTTGACCCCCATCGAAATCATCAAGGCCGAGGGACTGATGAAACGCGTGGGATCGTGACCGGGCACGGTCAACGCCCAGCGGCAGAGCGCTTCGAGAACGGGAAGCAAGCCGCGCCCGGCCTCGGTCAGGGCATAGATGCCGAGCCGTTCATCGTGATCGATTACTCCCGCCTGCACGAGTTGCGCCAGACGACCGGCGAGCACGCTCGCGGTGACGCCCGGCAGCCCGGCCCGGATCATCTGGAAGCGTTTGGGCGCAAACATCAGTTCGCGCGCCACCAGCAGCGCCCAGCGGTCCCCGATCAGGTTGAGCGCATGGGCCGCAAGACAACCTTCATCATATCGGATGCGCGTGTCTTTTGCGTGTTTAATCATATTAACATACTGTCAGTTGTTTTTTCATACTATCTCTGGCAAGCTGAATTCGCAAGCGGAAATCGCCTGCTCCGAGATCCATGGGAAGGAATATTACATGTCTTACATCACAGGCGCGGTTGCGGCCGTACCGACCGCCAACAAAGGCGAATACGCAGAGCATGTCGCAGCCGTCTGGCCGCTGTTCGAATCTTACGGCGCCAGCCGGATGGTCGAGACCTGGGGCGCGGATGTGCCCAAAGGGAAGGTTACCGACTTTTATCGCGCGGTAGACGCCACAGACGGCGAAACGATCGTTTTTTCCTGGATCGAATGGCCCGACAAGGCGACGGCCGACGCCTCCTGGCAAAAGATGCAGGATGATCCGGCAATGAAAGAATTGCCGGAGATGCCTTTTGACGGCAGTCGCATAATATTTGGCGGGTTTGCACCGGTCTACGAGGGCGGAACGCGCGCTGCTGCGGGATACTACCAGGGTTTTCTGCTGGCTGTTCCGGAAAGCAACAAGGCGCCTTACGCCGAAATGGCCGACGAGGGCTGGACAATATTTGAAAAGCACGGCGCCGCCGGCATGGTCGAAGGCTGGGGAGAAGACGTGCCACGGGGAAAGGTCACGGACTTCTACCGCGCGACCAAGGCCGAAGAGGGCGAGGTGGCGGTGTTCAGTTGGGTGGCCTGGCCCGATCGCGCCACCTGCGACAAGGCCTCCAAAGCGATGGAAGCCGAAATGGGCGATATGGATATGTCACAGATGCCCTTCGACGGCATGCGGATGATGTGGGCGGGATTCGAACCCCTGTTCGACTCCACGACGGCTGGCTGAAAAAGAAGAACCGCCAACATTTAAAATGGAACAAGGTAGCTAGCCAGGAACTGGAGAACCGCAGATTTCGCGAGTTCAGTCAGTTCGACTGATGGGATCGTGGATTTGGTCAAGGATGCAGGCGGGCATTCCCATCACTCCCCGATCGCCTCGGCCTCCCAGACGCCATTCCGGATCGATGCGTGGATCATCTCGATGACCGTGTCGCGCACCGTTTCGATGGCGAAGCTGGCGCGGCGTTGGGTGAGTTCGCAGACATAGAGGGTGCGTTTGAGCTCCGGCTCCACGATCGGCCGGGCGTGGATGTCGTCTTCGGCGATCAGGTCGCCCATGAAGAGGCGGGTGCCGATGACGCAGCCGAGACCGGCGCGGATGGCGCCCGCTATCGCGTAGACCGAATTCATCTGCAGACGCGCGCGCGCCTCGAGCTGCTTCAGCAGGACCGCGTCGTCGAGTTGCGCCCGCGCGAAAATGCCATGCCGCAGCATGATGACCGGCAGCTCCAGCATTTCGCGAAAGCGGATCGGGGCGTCCGTATCGCCGATGATCGCGCGCTTGCCGACGCAGACCATGCTCTCCTCCAGCACCGGCCAGGTTCGCAGCCGCGTATCGGAGGGCGGATTGTAAATGAGCGCCAGATCCACCTCCGTCGACAAGAGGTGGTTGAGCGTCGCGCCCGACAGGCTTTCCGAGATCGACAATCTCAACTTCGGATGTTCGGAGAGCATCCGTTCGATCAACGGCACGCCGATCGCCTTGACGCCCGAATGCGCCATGCCGATGGCGACGTCGCCGGCCACTTCGCGGCCGCTGATCCGCAGGTCTTCCCGAGCGGCGTCGATCGCGCGCAGAATGCCGCGGGCGTGATCGTAAAGCCGCTCTCCGGACGCCGTTGGACGCAGGCCGCGCGACTTGCGATCGAACAGGCGCGTGTCCAGCTCCGCTTCGAGATTGGACAGGTGATGGCTTAACGCCGAAACCGCGACATTGAGCTCGATCGAGGCTTTCGACATCGTTCCCGATTCATATATGGTCGCGAAGTAGTAGAGCTGTTTCGAGTTCATGATTTCTATATTTTCGAAAGCAAACTTCAATTCTTTATAATTTTTCAAACCGGCGATCAATGCTACGCCGTTGACCGAGCCCCGGGAGCAGGACAATGGACCGATCGGAAGAACCGCTTGAAGGCATCCGCGTCGTCGAGATGAGCCACATGATCATGGGGCCGTCCTGCGGCATGTTCCTGGCCTTTCTCGGCGCAGAAGTGATCAAGGTCGAGCCGCCGGAGGGCGACAAGACCCGCAGCCTGACCGGCATGGGCCGAGGCTTCTTTCCAACCTTCAACCGCGGAAAGAAATCGATCGCGCTCGATCTTTCGACGGAGGCCGGACGCGCGGCGCTCGACAAGCTGCTGGCGACGGCGGATGTGTTCGTCGAGAACTTTCGCGACGTCTCGCTTCAGAAAATGGGCTTTGCGCCCGACATGCTGCGGGCGAAATATCCGAAGCTGATCATCGCCTCCTGCAAGGGCTTCCTGCACGGGCCGTACCAGGACCGCACGGCGCTGGACGAGGTCGTGCAGATGATGACGGGTCTCGCCTACATGACCGGCCCGACCGGACGGCCGCTGCGGATCGGATCGTCGGCCAACGACATCATGGCCGGGCTGTTCGGCGCGCTGTCGGTGCTGGGCGCGCTGATGCAGCGGCAGAAGGACGGGGAGGGGCATGCGATCCGCATTGGGCTGTTCGAGAATTCGCTGCTGCTCGTCGCCCAGCACATGGTGCAGTACGACCTCGAGGGCAGGGAGGCGCCGCCGATGCCCGAGCGCGATTTCAGCTGGCCCGTCTATGACATCTTCGACACCGATCACGGACGCCAGCTCTTCGTCGGCGCGGTGACCGAACACCAGTGGCAGAAGCTGTGCCGGATCCTCGGGCTGGAACGTCTGCTGGACGATCCGCGCCTGCAGTCGCGCATGGACCAGATCGACAACCGCTCGTGGACGCTGCCGATTTTCGCCGAAGCCATCGCCGGCCGCCGCTACGACGACCTGGTGAAGGCTTTCGAGGAGGCGGGATTGCCGTTTTCGCCGATCAACCGGCCGGCCGAAATGTTTGACGATCCGCATGTCAACCGGCCGGGCGGGCTGCTGACCACCACGATGCCCGAGGGGCAGAGGTTCCGCGCGCCGGCCCTGCCATATGAGGTCGACGGCAAGCTGCCGGGGCCGGACAATCCGGATCTGCCGGGAATCGGACGGGACACGGAGGCGGTGCTGTCCGAACTGGGGCTGACCAGCGAAGAAGTGGCGGCAGCGCAAGGCAAGAAGGAAGCGGCGGCGTGAGCGGGGCGAGGCGCATCTATCCGCCCGACCAGGTGTCGCTGCGTGAAGTGGGCCTGCGCGACGGGCTGCAACTGGTGAAGCATTTTCCCTCGACGGAGGCGAAGGCGGCCTGGATCGACGAGGAATATCGCGCCGGCGTTCGCCATTTCGAGGTCGGCTCGTTTCTGCCGGCGGCCCGAATGCCGCAATTTGCCGATGTCAGGAACCTCATCGATTGCGTCGCCGCGCTGGAGGGCGCGAGTTCGGCTGCGCTGACAATGAACGAGCGCGGCGTCGAGGACGCGATCGCGACCAAGGTGGACGAACTGGTGTGCGTCGTCTCGGCCACCGAAGAACATAGCCGGGCGAATATGAACCGCTCGCGCGAGAGCGCGATCGACCTCGTGCGGCTGGCCGCCGGACGCGCGCACATGGAAGGCAGGATCGTCAATGTCGGCATATCGATGGCCTTCGGCTGCTCGATTGCCGGCGAAGTGGCGCCGGACGAGGTGTTGCGGCTGGTCGAGCGGTGTCTCGAGGCCGGCGCCGATCTGGTGGGCGTCGCGGACACGGTCGGTTTCGCCGGGCCCTTGCAAGTCGAACGGATGTGCAGGGCCGTGGCGCGGGTTTGCGGCGACAGACCCTACAGCGTGCATCTGCATGACACGCGCGGCATGGGCATCGCCAATGCGTCCGCTGCGCTCGACGCAGGCGCGCGCATTCTGGACGGGTCTCTGGGAGGGCTCGGCGGCTGTCCCTTTGCGCCTGGAGCGACCGGAAACGTGGTCTTCGAGGATCTCGTTTTCCTGTGTGAAACCAAAGGCCTGGCGACCGGAATTGACATAGAAGCGCTTTCGGGCGTACGCGCCATCGCGGAGGCCGAGATGCCCGGAGAGCCTTTGTACGGCCACCTTGCGCGCGCCGGGGTTCCACCCGGCGTTCGCTGGCGGAATTCTTGATCCAAAAGGGAGGAAACCATGAACGGATTCAAACTCGCACTTGCGACCGCAGGCCTGTCGCTTGCAATCGCCGGCGCCGGCAACGCCGCGGAGCAGACGATGCGCTGCAGCCACCAGCTGCCGCCCGGCCACCACATCGCCAAGGTGATCGACCGCTGGGCCGAGGAAATCGAAACCGCGTCGAACGGCGAAATCGACGTGCAGATCTTTGGCGCAAACAGCCTTGTCGGCGCCAAGGAAAACATCGTGTCGACCGCCAAGGGCGACATCGACTGCGCCTTCTCCGTGAATTTTCAGTGGGGCAAGACCCTGCCGATCATGGGCGTGACGACAACGCCGTTCGCCTTTGGCGATCTTGATCTGTGGCGCGCCTGGCCGGATTCCGAAGCAGCCGGCTTCCTGTCCGACAAGCTTCTGGACAAGGGCGTGCGCAACGTCGTCTGGCTGTTCACCACCAACACCTCGGTGTTCACGTCCAAGGGCAAGCTGCTGGTGGCGCCGGAAGATTTCGAGGGCATGAAGATCCGCGGGCTTGATCCCGCCTTCAACGCTTCGCTGGAAGCGCTGGGCGCAGCGCCCGTGTCGATGCCGGGCTCGGAAGTCTACCAGTCGCTGGCGACCGGTGTCATCGACGGTGGTCTGACCGACGTCGCCGCCGCCGTGTCCCGGAAGTATTACGAGGTGCAGGACAATTTCAACGTCCTGCCGGTGATCTCGGTCTACTTCCACGGCTACGTGAACCCGGGCTGGTATGACGGTCTCACCGACAGCCAGAAGGCGGCGGTGGACGAAGCCGGCAAGAAGGCGGCGCTCTGGGCCATCGAGGCGTCAGAGGCGGCCGGCGCGGCTGCGCCCGAAGAACTGCGCGAGAAGGGCGTCAACGTGCATATCGCGTCAGACGAGGAAATCGCCGCGCTGGAAGCGATCATGCGCCCGGCCTACGAGGAAACCTTTGTCGCCAACGATCCCGACAGCCAGAAGCTGCTGGATCTCATCGGCCAGATCAATCAATGATCAGCAAGGGGGATAGCGGGGCCGACGACAGCGCCCCGCTCTTCCTGCGCGCGACGAGTCTCGTCGTGCGGATTTTCGGGGCCGTGAGCGCGGCCCTGTTGCTTGTCGTCTTCGCGGTGGTCATCTACGCCGTGGCGCAGCGCTATTTCTTCGGCCGGCCACTGTTGTGGGGCGACGAGACGACCGGCTGGCTCCTGATCGCCATGATCCTCTGCGGCGCGGCCGAAGCCTACCGGCAAAACGACCACATCGCGATGGACATCGTGTCTTCGCGGGTCAAGGGGCGCGGCGCGATCCTGTTGCGGGCGCTGTTCGATCTCGCGGTATTCGCCGTCGCCGTGGTGATCGCCGTCAGCGCCTGGGAAGCGATCGCCTTCGCGCGCTCGTTCGGTTCCTACACGACCGGCAATTTTCCGATACCGAGCTGGATACCGCAGACGCCGCTGCTGGTCGGCTCCGTCCTGCTGGCGCTGATGGCGCTGGCGCGGCTTGGCGACCTCGCTTTGCGGCGGACCGCCCCATGACGATGGCGCTGGTTTTCGCAGGGCTGATCGTCCTGCTCGTCACCGGTATTCCGGTGTTCGCGGCGCTGGGCCTCGCGGCGACGGCGATCCTGCTGATATTCGAGGGCAGCGTGTCGAGCGTCGCCGACACGGTGTTCGCGGCGCTCGACAAGCCGGTTCTGGCGACAATCCCGCTGTTCGTGTTCATGGCGCAGATCATGGTGCGGACGAAGGTGATCGACGATCTCTACGACATGGCGAACGCCGTGATCGGCCATGTCCGCGGCGGTCTCGGCATTGCGACAGTGCTCTCCTGCACCATCTTCGCTGCGATTTCAGGCTCGTCCGTCGCGACGGCGCTCTCCATCGGATCGAGCGCCATTCCGCAGATGAAGCGGTTCGGCTATCCCGAGCGCGATGCGCTGGGCGTGGTGGCGGCCGGCGGCACGCTTGGCATTCTCATTCCGCCGTCCGGCCCAATGATCCTCTACGCCATCGTCTCCGAGGTTTCGATCGGGGCGCTGTTCCTGGCCGGCATCATTCCCGGACTGCTGCTGGCGCTGATCTTCTCGCTCTATTGCCTGGCGCGCGCCGGTGCGCAGAAGCACGAAGGAACGCCGCAATGGGTGGGCTGGCCGAAGGTCGCGAGAGCGCTTGGCCGCTCCTTCTGGGCCGTAATGACGCCGCCGGTGGTGCTGGGCGGCATCTATCTCGGGATCTTCACGGCCACCGAAGCCGCCGCCGTCGGTGTGCTCTATGCGCTGCTGGTAGCCGTGTTCGCCTACCGCAATTTCGGCATGTGGGACCTTGTCGACTGCGCCTGGCGCTCAATGCGCACCTCGGTGATGATGTTCATGATCATCGCGGGCGCCGCGATGTTCGGCCACGCCATCACCATCATCCGGCTGCCGGTCGGGGTGACGGAGGCGGTGACGCATATGGGGCTCGGACCGCTTGGCTTCATTCTCGCCGTCATGGCCGTGATCTTCATCATGGGCATGTTTTTCGAGACCATCGCCATCATTCTGATCACCACGCCGATCCTGCTGCCGACCATGGTCGCCTTCGACATCGACCTCATCTGGTACGGGGTGCTGTTGATGATCAACCTGGAACTGGCGCTGATCACGCCGCCGGTGGGCATGAACCTGTTCGTGCTGAAGGGGATCACCGACGCTTCGCTCGGCGAGATCGTGCGCGGAACCTATCCGTATGTGTTCCTGATGCTCGCCGGCCTGGCGCTGCTGATCATCATTCCGGGACTTGCGACCTGGCTGCCCTATGCGTCCGGCTTCGGGCGGTGAGGGGATTTGAGCTCAAACACATATGTAGCTCTGCCGGAAACATGATAGAGTGGGGACATGTCTGAAAAGCAAAAAACGTATCAGTCCTCTGTCAAAGTCAATACTCTGACGAAAGCAATCGGCTTGCAGAAAGCTGTCAAGTTTGCCGCTGTGGAAGGTATAGAAACCAGCCAAAGCGCCCATAGGATTGCCAAGAAAGCCGCTTCAGGCGGACAGAGCGGCGACGCCTATCGCGCTGCAATTACAATGGCTTACAAGAAAAGCTAACGGTGGTCCGATACAACTTACTCGACGATCCGCTCTGTTATCCGGGCACGCAAGTGCTTAAAAACAAGGCCGGGATCACAGTTCAGGAAGATCTCGAGCAATTTGAAAATCTGATGTTCGCCTCACGGGCTGAGGAAGAGCTGCCGTATGGAGTTCTTGATTTCCAACACTATCGAGCCATCCATCATCACTTCTTTCAGGATGTTTTTGACTGGGCCGGTGAAATCCGAACCATAAGAACCGGCAAAGGGCA
This sequence comes from Hoeflea sp. CAU 1731, assembly GCF_039888615.1. Lineage (NCBI taxonomy): Bacteria > Pseudomonadati > Pseudomonadota > Alphaproteobacteria > Hyphomicrobiales > Rhizobiaceae > Hoeflea > Hoeflea sp. CAU 1731. The sequence goes on from NZ_JBDQQS010000019.1 coordinate 43,668, forward strand.
GAACTGGTTCTGCTATCCTGAGCACATCGAAGCGCAGGCCAATGATTTGTTCGCTCATCTTGCCGTGCGTAACCACTTTGCCGAAGCTGGCGCAAAAAGCAGGTTTGCCAAAAACGCGGCATGGTTCTTATCGGAAATCAACGCCATTCATCCTTTTCGAGAGGGCAACGGGCGCGTTCAACTTGTTTTCCTGACGTTGCTGGCTCGCAACGCTGGATATGACCTAAACGAAGATATGCTTCAACCCGCCCCGTTTTTGGCCGCAATGATACGAAGTTTTAACGGGGATACCGGACCGCTTGCGAAGCAAATTGAAGACATGCTGTAATTGTTTGCTTCCGGCTTCGGGCGGTGAAGGGAATTACGAGGCGGGTGGAGCTTCCCCGGACTTTGCGTAATGACCGGGAGGTTGGCCGACCTGACGTGAAAAGGCGAAGCTGAAGGCGCTCGCCGAGCCATAGCCGATTTGAGCGGCGACCTCCGAAACGCTCTTTTGGCCGTTACGAAGCAGCTGCTTGGCCATCGTCATTCGCCAGGAGAGCAGATAGTCCATCGGCGACGCGCCCACGTGCTTGCTGAAACGCGCGAAGAACGCAGAGCGGCTGAGACCCGCCTCCCGCGACAGTTCCGCAATGGTCCAGTTCCGGTCCGGCGTCGCGTGCATCATTCTCAGCGCTGGCGCCAGTCGCTCGTCCGCAAGCCCCCGGAGCAGACCGGGCGCGGCCGTCGTGTCCGGAGAGGACCGCAGCGCCTCGATCAAAAGCACCTGAAGCAGATGTTCAAGCACCACATCGCGCGCAGACCTTTGCGAATGGACTTCGTTCGCCACGAGCCTGGTCAGCATCGCAAGCCGGTCTTCGCCCCGCACGACAACGAGATCCGGCAGGAGAGAGACCAGGAGAGCCGCGTCCGGAGAACCGAACACGCAATGGCCGACAAGGGTCTCCGTGTCCGCCGCTCCCGTTGAAGATCCGACACGGAAACTGCCGTCGGCCTGACGGACCCGAACCGACTGCTCGCCCTCAACCGGAGGTTCGATGCTCGACATCTCGAAATTGAACGCTGCGGGAACCAGCGCGAAATCGCCTGCTTCCAGAATGACCGGCGCTTTGTGTTCTACGGCAAGACGCGCCGACCCCGCGAGCATCATGCAGTAATAGACTTGCCTTACTTCGGTGCGGCGCACCCGCCATCGTCCCGAAGCGTGGACCAGCTTGGAGGCCGGCGCATGCGGTTGAAGCATTGTGATGATATCGGCAAGAGGATCAGGCATCAGGATTAATTCTAATAATACATGGACTATTCATTATAGAAAGTCCGGTAACGAGTGTCCATATTCCGGAGTGTTATCGTTGTCCAGTGAAAGGGTCACACAATGAATACTGTCATGATTACGGGCTGCTCCTCGGGATTCGGCCTGGAGACCGCGTGTCATTTTCTCGATCGGGGATGGAATGTCGTCGCCACGATGCGCAAGCCCGATCCCGCCGTCCTTCCAGCGGCGGACGGATTGCGGTTGCTCCAGCTTGATGTCACCGACGGTGAAAGCATAGCGAACGCAGTGGCTGAAGCGGGCGAGATCGACGTTCTCGTCAACAACGCCGGGATTGGCTGGCTGAATGCGCTTGAAGGCACGCCTCTCGCCGCCATCCGGGAGATATTCGAGACAAATACCTTCGGTGTGATGGCCATGATGCAGGCGGTCCTGCCACAGTTCCGGGAAAAAAATTCAGGCGTCATCGTCAACGTCTCGTCGAGCGTGACGCTCAGACCCTTGCCGCTGCTTTCGATTTACACAGCCAGCAAGGCGGCTATCAACGCCTTCACGGAATCGGTTGCTATCGAACTGGCTGCTTTCAATATCCGCGCCTGCGCCGTTTTGCCCGGGCGCGCCATGACGACGCGCTTTTCACAAACAGCCCAGGCGCGCATGAAGGACGAAGGCGGTTTTCCCGAACCTTATGCGGATTTCGCCAAGGGCATTTTAACCCGCATGCGCGCGGCGCCCGAGGGTCCGGCGACCGAACCTCAGGATGTCGCGGAAGCTATCTGGCGCGCGGCGACCGATCCCGATTGCCCAAGCCCGTTGCCGGCCGGCGCAGACGCTGTCGCGTGGGCGAATGGCGATTGACGGTCACGCAAAATCCCGCCCGCGCTGAGGCGCGGGCGAATGGAGGGCGGCTCGCAGGCCGTCTCAGGGGCAGGGGTGAGCCGCTTGTATCAATCCCGCTGCAGAGGGATCGGGCGGCGGAATTCTTCCCTAATGACGGGATCGGGAATGTCGGCGCCTTCGGCAAAGGACGGCGGCAGGAAGATTTCGGTCAGGAGCAGCGGCAGGCCGCTCAGCGAGAACAGGTTGCGCCGTCCCCAGAACGGAATGTCGGACTCGCTGAAATTGCATCTTTCACGGACGGAGGCGAGCAGCGGGTAGTCGAAATCGAGCGCGGCGATCTCCGCCGTCCGGCGGCGAACGTCCTTGAGTTCGAACAGCACGTTGCCGAGCGGCCTTGTGCCGAGTTCGACGAAGGTCTTCTGCATCTCGTCGAAGGTTTCGACCGGTATGACGGTGCGGGCGGTCAGCACCGGCAGATCCCGTATTTTCAGAATGACTTCTCTGATCCGTCCTTCTTCGACATTCTCGCCCAGTATCTTTCGTTCGGACGGCAGCGTCTCGTCGAGGCGCTCGGACAGCAGGTCGACCTTGACGTCGCCCTCGTAGCTGGCTTCGAGCGTCTTCGTCATCGAGTGGCATTCGGTGACCCAAGGACCGATCTTCGGCGGCGCGAGCTTCAGCGACCAATCGTACACATCGTACCATTCGCCAATTTCAAGCTTGTCCGTTCCCGCGTGGGTGTTTTCGGAATGAATTGGCTGGCGCCGGCTGTTGTCGAGCATGTAGAAGTCCAGTTTCTTTTGACGATTCACTACCTATACATGACGACGGTCGTGTTCAATCGGTGTTTCGATCAATTTCCATACTGTCCCCGAAAGATGCAGGAGGCGCCCTTTTGACGGCTCGTCGACGATTTTCGAGCCGATTTCCCGATGTTTATTTCGGCTCATCAAAAAAGTGTGAGTTTCCTTGGCGATAACTGGCGATATTGTAATAATTCTAATCGCCAAGAAGGAGTGCGACATGAAGCCAGGGATTGCTCTTATCCTAGCCGTATCGATGACCGCCGCAACGGTCGCCTATGCCGCGGAACCGCAGGAAGAACGGCAGATGACGATGAAACAGATTGGGGGCGCCATGGGTTCGCTCGCCAAGATGGCCAAGGGGGAGGCGGAATATGACGCCGACGCCGCGCGGCAGGCCTTTACGACAATATCCGAATCAATCGAGACATTCGGCCAGCAATTCCCGGAAGGGTCTGAAACGGGATTCGAGACCGAAGCGCATCCTGACATCTGGACCAACCGCGATGATTTCGACGCCCGGGTTGCAAAGCTGAAGGCGGATGCAGCCGCCGCTGCAGACAGCGTTGGCGACGACGCCAGTGACCTTGGCGCGAAATTGGGTATGGTTGGCCAGAACTGTGCTTCGTGCCATGAGACCTATCGCTTGAAGAACAGCTGATTACGCGCTGAATTGATTCGGGAGATTGCATGCGCAGAATTATCGGAAGCCTGATCGTGATGGCGGTCGTTGCGGCCGTCATCCTCTGGTTTCTGAGCGCCCCGCAACCGCTCCCGCAATCGGCCTTCGACGGTCTTTCCGACCCCGACACGGAACGGGGTCGGCAGGTGTTTCTCGCCGGCGGCTGCACGTCATGCCACGCGGCGCCGGGCGCCGAAGGCGACGACAAGCTGATATTGAGCGGCGGGCTTGCGATCGAAAGCGATTTCGGCGTTTTCCATGCGCCGAACATTTCCAGCGATCCGAACGCGGGGATCGGCGGCTGGAGCTTCGCCGATTTCGCGAATGCGATGAAAGCCGGCGTCGGCGCGGACGGCGAGCACCTCTATCCGTCCTTTCCCTACACGTCCTACACGCGCATGACGATGGCGGACCTGAACGACCTGTTCGCCTATATGCAGACCTTGCCCGCCAGCAGCGAGGCTTCGCCCGGGCACGACCTTCCGTTTCCCTTCAACATCCGTCGCGGCCTGGGTCTGTGGAAAATGCTCTATCTCAACGATGCGCCGGCGGTCGATCTGGCCGGCGCCGACGAACAGGTTGCGCGCGGCCAGTATCTCGTCGAGGGGCCGGGCCATTGCGGCGAATGCCACACGCCGCGGAACATGATCGGCGGACCGAAACGCGCCGCCTGGCTTTCCGGCGCCCCGAACCCCGACGGTCCGGGCGTCATTCCCAACATAACGCCGGACGGCGGCGTTTCGTCGTGGAGCGCCGCTGACATAGCCTACTATCTGGAAAGCGGGTTCACGCCGGACTTCGATTCCGTCGGCGGCTCCATGGTGGCTGTGCAAAAGAATTTCGCCGAACTGCCGGCTTCCGACCGCGAAGCGGTCGCCGCCTACCTCAAGGCCATTCCCGGGCATCCCAACGGCTATTGACAAAACGCGCCATTGAGCTGAGCAGATAGCGCGCCATACGGTGACTGATTCACGCCCCGTGCCGAGTCAGGCGCGACAGGCGCGGAAGATGGAAATGGAATTGGCGAAGCAAACCGCGCGGATCCGCTGGGCGATCCCGTTGATGACCGGCGCGGCGGCGCTTGTGGCGGCGACGTCGCTTTTCGCCAAGGCGCTTGGAATCGACGGCGGCGACGCGGGCCTTCATCCTTTCCAGATAAGCGCCGGACGCTTTTTGTTCGGTCTCTCGGCCATATGTCTGATCCTTCTGGCCAGGCCGACGATGCGCCCGACTTTCGAAAACACGCGCTGGGACTGGCACATGGCGCGATCGCTCTGTGGATGGCTGGGCGTGACCGCGATGTTCGCGGCAGTGGCGCGGATGCCCGTCGCCGAAGCGACCGCCATAAGTTTCCTCAATCCCCTGGTGACCATGGGTCTCGCCGTGTTGCTTCTCGGCGAACATCTGGGAAGACGAAAGATCATCGCCGCGCTGCTGGCCGTGGCCGGCGCGGTCCTGATCCTCAGACCGGGTACGGAGGCGTTCCGGTCCGCCGGGCTCTTCGCCCTGGCGGCAGCCGGTTTTCTGGGGCTCGAAGCCATATTCATCAAACGGCTGAGCGACCGCGAACCACCGCTGCGCATCCTCCTCATCAACAATTCGATTGGCGCGGTCGTGTCGCTGACCGTCGCAAGTTTCGTCTGGATCTGGCCTTCGCAATGGCAGTGGACGCTGCTGGCGTGTCTTGGCGTCGTGATGGTGTGCGGGCAGGCTCTGTTCATACAGGCGATGAAGCGCGGCGAGGCGAGCCTGGTCATTCCGGCGTTTTATTCGGCGCTGGTGTTCGCCGCCTTGTTCGATTTCGCGCTTTACCGCGTGGTTCCCGGCTGGACAGCGATTGTCGGCGGAGCGCTGATCCTGTTCGCGACAGTGATGCTGAGCCGCGCGCAACCGTCCAACTGATTGTCGGGAACTCGTATCCATAAACCGGGCTTGCAGACATTCCAGTGGAGTTCTATTCCAAACTTAGAAATGTCCGCATCAAATTCCGAGGTCAGAATGCTAAGTGAAGAACAGCGCGCGGAGGCGATCGCCTCTCTCCTGGAAAGTCATCGCACCAAGGTGCAGGGACGACGCCCATCGGAAATGTTTCCCGACATCGAAATCGAGGATTCCTATGCGATATCCTCCGGCGTGGCTCAGGAACGGGTGCGTCAGGGACGCAAGATCGTTGGTCACAAGATTGGTCTCACATCCAAGGCGATGCAGGCGTCCTCCAAGATCGACGAGCCTGATTACGGCTATCTGTTTGATGACCTCGTCTTGAACGATGGCGCGAAGGTTGCGTTCGAGACCTTTTGCGTGCCTCGCGTCGAACCGGAGTTGACCTTCATTCTGAAGGAGCCGCTGCAAGGGCCGGGCGTCGGCCTTGTCGACGTGATGCGGGCGACCGAGTGGGTCGTGCCGTCCATTGAGATCATCGACGCGCGGTTGACCGAGCCGCGCAAGATCTTCGACACGGTGGCCGACAACGGCGCTGCGGCCGGCATCGTTCTCGGCGGCCGTCCGGTGCGTCCGGAGGACGTGGACCTGCGCTGGGTCGGCGCCATCTTCTACCGCAATTCGGAAATCGAGGAGACGGGCATTGCCGCGGGCGTGCTCGGACATCCGGCGATGGCGATCGCCTGGCTCGCGAACAAGCTTGGACCTTTCGGTACGACGCTCGAGCCCGGACACCTGATGCTTTCGGGCTCCTTTACCCGACCGGTCTGGGCGAACAAGGGCGACACGCTGCACGCCGATTTCGGACCGCTCGGCTCCGTCGCAGTCCAGTTCGTGTGAGGAATCGGCTTTTCGGCGCCGGTGAATGACTTCAGGAATCGCCTGTTGTCGGGCGAGCGCCTGATCGCAATCGGGCTGCAAAGGCGTGGAACGACAAGGTTCTCATCAAGCGGCGTCTCGACATGGGCGCGCAGACCCTGCTCATCCCTTTGTGGAGAACGCCGCCGAAGCCCGCGACGGGCTGCAGTTTCGGAAATATTGACCAGCATAATCGTAAAAACTAGTCTGCCGTGATTGCGAGTTTTTTCAGACTATTTTTATAATCCATAAAAGGGCGAGGAACGCCGACATGTTCACGCAATCAGCGGCCGGGACTATCGGAATGCGATTGATCGTCGGCGTCATTGCAGCTTGTTTTTGCGATACTGCAGTCGCTCAGGACGCCCAGCCGACTGCGCCAGGCTGGTTCGAGTGGGAGACGGCGACCGGAGACTGGGGCGGCGCGAGAACGCGGCTCGAGGATCAGGGCGTCACATGGTCGCTGAATTACACCGGCGATTTGCTTGGCAACCCGACCGGCGGGATGAGCCAGGAAACCGCCTATACATCGGGCTTGTATGGATCGGTCGTCTTCGACTTCGAGAAACTCTTCGACATCAAGGGGTTGACGCTTTACGCAGGCGCCTCGATACAACAGGGACACGATCTGTCGGGCGACGCGATCGGCAACATCTTCGGCGTTGCGGAGGTTTTCGCCGGCGCCGCCGCCCGTCTCGACCAGCTGTATTTCGAACAGTCCCTGCTCCATGACAGGCTGCAGATCGCCGTAGGGCGGCTCGCCGCCGGCGACGATTTCGCCGCAGCCGACAGCTACGGCTATTATGTCAGCGGCGCGGTGAACGGCAATCCGACGGGCATACTTGCGAATTTTCTGTCCTTCACGACGCCTCCGTACACCCAGTGGGGCGCGCGGGTAAAGCTGGCGCAGACGGACGCTGTAACCGTTCTGGCCGGCGCCTATAACGCCGATCCTTCCGTTCAGGACGACGACATGCACGGCGTGGACTTCCGGTTCAACCCGCAGGACGGTGTGCTGTATCTCGCCCAGATCGGCCTTTCGACCAATCAGAACAGTTCTTCAAGCTGGCTGCCGGGCCGCTATGTGCTCGGCGGCGTTTATGACAGCAGCGACTATGCGTATCTTTCGGATTCGACGCGTACGAAGACGGGCAATTACGGGTTCTACGCCATCGCCGAGCAGATGCTTTACCGCGAAGCAGGGGGCGACGGAAACCAGGGGCTGACGGCCTGGGCGACGGTGGTCGTTGCGCCCGACCAGCAGATCAACACGCTGCCCTTCAGCATCTATGGCGGGGCTTACTACACCGGATTGTTTGACGGACGCGACAACGATGTCACAGCCGTCGCGCTTTATGTCGGAGCGTTCAGCGAGAACCTGCCCGGGCAAAGCGTCGAGACCGTTCTGGAAATCAATCACCGGTTCCAGGTCTCGCCGTCGACCTACATTACGCCGGACTTCCAGTATGTGTTCAGACCGAATGGCGGCGGGATTCCGGATGCGGCGGTGTTCGGCCTCGAAGCGTCGATCGACTATTGAAGAAGCGTTTCAGGCATCGCCCTGCCGGGGCGATGCTCAGCGCTGAGACAATTACGCCGCGAAGGCGCGCTTGGCGATCTGGTGTTCGTCTTCGGCGAGGCCGATGACCCAGTAGGAACTGAGATACATTTCGCGCTTGTCGAGGCCGAGGTCCTCGCGCAGATATTTGCGCAAAGCCAGGATGCAGTTGCCTTCACCGGCGACAAAGACGCCGGCCTTGCCTTTCGACCAGTCGAGCGACTGTAAGAACTCAAGCTGCTTCATGCTGGGCGTATGCACGTCGGAATGGACGTGCCAGTGGATCTCGATTCCCGCCGGGGCGTTCACCTCCTGCCGGTCGTCTTCGCTCAATAACTCGAAGAAGGCGTGGCCGACGGCGTCGGCCGGCAATTCCTCCAGACAGGCGGCGGCCGCCGGGATCGCTGACATGTCGGCGCCGAAAGCGTACCAGTCGGCGACCACGTTGGGCGCTTTTTTCGGCCCTGGCCCGCCAATGCCGATGAAGGCGCCGGGTTTTGCCGCCAGCGCCCAGTCGCAGGCCGGTCCGCCGCCCTCATGGACCACGAAATCGACGTCCAGTTCGTTCACGTCCGGCCGGTGATGGCGCACCGTGTAGGTGCGGCGGCGCAGTTCCTTGCTTCGGCCGTCGTCCAGCATCGCCTCGAAATCGTCGCGGCTCTGTCCGGTATCTGGCAGAATGAACTTGATATGGGCGCTCTCCTGGCCGGGCGGAAAATCCTCAAGATCGGCGCCAGTGAGGGTGACGCGATGCATGTTCGGCGTCAGGCGGGTTGCGCGCGCAACTTCGCCGATGCGCGTGCGCCGACCCTTCCTTGCAGTTTCCGGTGTATTCATGAGCACTTGTTCCTTAACTTGACAACTGCGCTCTTGTTATCGCCTGAAAAGGCTGCGGTCCAGACCTTTCAGGTGGATAGACCGTTCACTTTGAGGGCGAAGGCGTATTCGAAGGCGATTTCCTCAAGACGCTGGAACCGGCCGGACGCGCCGCCGTGGCCGGCGCCCATATTGGTCTTCAGGAGCACCGGCGCATCGCTCTGTTTCATGTCGCGCAGCCTGGCCACCCATTTCGCCGGCTCCCAGTAGGTGACGCGCGGATCAGTGAGGCCGGCAAGCGCCAGGATTGGCGGGTAGGCGGCGGCTCTCACATTGTCGTAGGGTGAATAGGAGGCAATGTATTCGTAGTCCTCTTTAGATGCGATCGGATTGCCCCATTCCGGCCACTCGGGCGGGGTCAGCGGCAACGTGTCGTCGAGCATGGTGTTGAGCACGTCGACGAAAGGAACGGCGGCGATGATCGCGCCGAACCGGTCCGGCGCCATATTGGCGACCGCGCCCATGAGCATGCCGCCGGCCGAACCGCCTTCCGCGACGATGCGCTCCGGCGAGGTGAAGCCGTCGCTGACCAGATGTTCCGCGACGGCGATGAAATCGAGGAACGTGTTCTTCTTGTGCTGGCGCCTGCCGTCCTCGTACCAGGCGAAGCCCTTGTCCTTGCCGCCGCGAATATGGGCGATGGCGTAGACGAAGCCGCGATCGACCAACGACAGGCAATTGGTGTTGAAACTCGCCGGGATCGTCATGCCGTAGGAGCCGTAGCCGTAGAGAAGGCAGGGCGCCGAGCCGTCCAGCTTCGTGTCCTTGTGGTAGAGCAGGCTGACGGGCACCGCCGCCCGGTCATGCGAGGGCGCCATGACGCGCCGCGTCACGTAGTCGTCCTTGTCGTGGCCGGACGGCACTTCCTGCGTCTTCAGCAGGGTGCGCTCGTGGGTGCGCATGTTGTAGTCGTACTGTTGGCTCGGCGTTGTCATAGACGAATAGGAGAAGCGGATGATTTCGGTGTCGTATTCCATCGATCCCTGCAGACCGAGGGAATAGGCCTCCTCGTCGAAGGCGATCGCGTGTTCCTCGCCGGTCGTCCGGTTGCGGATCATGATGCGCGGCAGGCCTTCGCAGCGCACGAGCCAGACCAGAAAATCCCTGTAGACGCCATGGCCGAGGATCAGCGATCCGGGCGTATGGGGGACGACGTCGCTCCAGTTTTCGCGACCGGGGTTGTCGATCGGCGCCTCGACGATCTTGAAGTCCTTCGCGCCGTCGGCGTTGGTCAGGATGTAGAAGACGTCGCCGCCCTCGTGCATGTCGTACTCGACGCCGGTTTCGCGGGCGGCGACCAGTTTCGGCTCGGCCATCGGATCGCCCGCCGGAATGATGTGATATTCAGACGTCTCGTGATCGTGGATGTTGATGAAGATGAAATCGTCCAGCTTGCTGCCGCCGACGCTCATGAAGAAGCCGGCGTCCTTTTCCTCGAAAATCAGCCGGTCTTCCGCCTGCGGCTTGCCGAGTTCGTGATAGAAGATCTTCGACGGGCGGTGGTTGTCGTCGAGCCTGGTGTAGAAGAAGGCCTGGCTGTCCGGCGTCCATGCGCCGCCGCCGCCGGTGTTCTCGATGCGGTCTTCGCGGTCGCGCTTGTCGGACAGTTCACGAACCTTGAGCGTGTAATATTCCGAACCCTTGTCGTCATAGCCCCAGATGATGCGCGCATGGTCGGGCGAATGCGACGCGCCGGAGAGGCGGAAATAGTCGCTGCCTTTTGCCTCGGCGTCGCCGTCGAGCATTATGTCGCGATCGCCGCCATCGCGCGGCGTGCGAAAGAAATGGGGTTGTTCGCCGCCGGTGACGAAGAGGCTGCCATAGGCGTAGGGCCCGTCCGGCGCCGGCACCGAAGAATCATCTTCCTTGATGCGGCCCTTCATCTCCGCGAAGAGGGTCTTCTGCAGCGCGTCCGTATCCGCCATGGCGGCCTTCTGGTATTCGTTTTCAGCCTCCAGCCAGGTTCTGATTTCCGGATCGAGCACAGACGGATCCTGAAAGACCTGCTGCCAGTTGTCGGCCCTCAGCCAGGCGTAGTCGTCGGTCCGCGAAATGCCATGCCGCTCGTCGGTCACGGGCTTCTTTGCGGCCACGGGCGCCTCTGGCAGGTTCTTGAACATGGGCTGTCCTTTCGAAACAACTGGATTGATGTCGTCCCGATAGGCTAATCAAAATGGGACGAGGCGGAAGATAAACAGGCGATGAACGCCGGCTTCAATGTCGGTTCAGGGGGCGGATGTAGTATCAGCCGCATCGATCAATCAAGGGGGAGTTCCCATGAACAGGTTCAGAATTGCTGTCGTCGTCCTCATTGTCTCGGTTCCGGCCATGCTGGGCCAGGCATACGCCAACGCCTTCGTCGCATGGCGAGTCAGCGACGTCGCCTGGGACGACATTCTCAACGTCAGGGCCTGGCCCTCGAACAAATCGGCGATCCGCGCCGGCTATCCGAACGGCGCGCCGCTGTCGATGACCGGAAAGTGCATGAACGGCGTCGACCTTAGGAACATCACTGGCCTGCCGCACTGGAAACAGCGGCAGATGGTGCGCTACACCTGGTGCGAGGTCTGGCACGATCCGACCAATACCGGCGACTGGCAGAACGGCTGGGTCTACGGGAAATATATCGCGCCGATGTGAGGACTTCCTCCGCGCCGCTGAGGCGGCGCAGGACGTCTCAGCTATCCTTCTTGTCGAATGTCATCGCCGTGCCGTTCATGCAGTATCTCAGGCCCGTCGGCTCCGGTCCGTCGGGAAAGACGTGGCCCAGATGCGCGTCGCAGTCGGCGCAGCGGACTTCGGTCCGCGTCATGAAAAGCGACCGGTCCTTGTGTTCGGTGACGGCGTCCGGAGTGATCGGCTCATAATAGCTCGGCCAGCCGGTGCCGGACTCGTATTTCGTTTCCGAACTGAACAGCGGCTTGCCGCAGCAAACGCAGGCGTAGACGCCGGTGTCCTTGTTGTCCCAGTTCGGACCGGTGAAGGCGCGCTCCGTTCCATGCTTGCGGGTGACGCGGTACTGTTCAGGCGTGAGTATTTCACGCCATTCATTGTCCGTCTTTTGAATTTTCCTATCGGTCGTATTGCTCATCTGGCGGGCTCCAAAGGCGAATCAACAGTTAATCCAATAGATGGTCCGGCGGCGGCGGGAAATCAATTCCGCGTTTGTGGGAGAGAAGATTGGAATTCCCGACGAATATATTATCCTGCCGAACAGAATGGCGTATTTTGAGCGATTTTGCCGGCTTCGGCGCAGAAATAGAAGGGAAATCCGTGTAATAGCCCCGCAAGGACCTTGTGACCGGAGGGGCTGGTCTCTAAATACGGGCAGGTAAAAAACAAAACCACGGGATCCGATCAGGGTCTTTGCCGGAAACCTGATCCTTAAAACACCTTCGTCCGGAGAGCGCATGAACGCAGACAGTTCCTGGGTCACGTTTCTTGTAATGCTCTCGCCGTTTATTGCGGCATTCTTTGCTCCTGCCCTGACACGCCTGCTCAAACACAACGCCGCCTGGGTGCTGGCACTCGTTCCGGCGCTGATTTTTGTGCATTTTTCTTCCTTTGCGCCGCGGATCGCCGATGGCGGCGTCGTCACAGGCGGGTTCCAGTGGGTTCCTTCCTTCAACGTCAATTTCTCTTGGTATGTCGATGGTCTCTCGCTGACTTTCGCGTTGCTGATCAGCGGCATTGGCGCGCTGATCGTGCTGTATTCGGGCGGCTACCTGAAGAAGAATGAATATCTCGGGCGGTTCTTCTCCTTCATCCTGATGTTCATGGGGTCGATGCTGGGGCTCGTATTGTCCGACAGCTTCCTGATGTTCTTCGTCTACTGGGAACTGACCTCGATAACGTCCTTCCTGCTGATCGGATTCGACCATACGCGCGCGGCCTCGCGCAGGGCGGCGATCCAGGCGCTGGTCGTGACGGGGGGAGGCGGCCTGCTGCTGCTCGCCGGACTGCTGCTGATCTGGAACGTCACCGGATTGACGGAAATGTCACTGCTGCTGCGTTCGGGCGACCTGCTGCGGGAAAGCCCGTACTATCTGGCGATTTTCGTGCTGGTGCTGGGCGGCGCCTTCACCAAATCGGCGCAGTTTCCGCTGCATTTCTGGCTGCCCAACGCCATGGAGGCGCCGACCCCGGTGTCCGCCTATCTGCATTCTGCGACGATGGTGAAGGCCGGCGTTTATCTCCTGATGCGCCTCAATCCCGTCCTGGGAGACACCGTTGCGTGGGAGACGGTGCTGCCGATTTTCGGCGGCGCGACGCTGATCGTCGGCACGCTGCTCGCTATTCGCCAGACCGACCTGAAGCTCATGCTCGCCTACACGACCGTGTCCTCGCTCGGTCTGCTCGTGCTGCTGACGGGTTTCGGAACCGGGATGGCGATCGTCGGCGCCGTGCTGTATCTGATCGCCCATTCCCTTTTCAAGGGCGCATTGTTCATGGTTGCCGGCAGTATCGACCACGGCGCCGGCACCCGCGACATTACAAGGCTGGGCGGCCTGATGCGCATTATGCCGATCACATTCGGCGCAGCCATCGTGTCGGCGATATCGATGGCGGGTATCTGGCCGATGTTCGGCTTCCTCGCCAAGGAGGAAGTGTATTTTGGCCTGTTTGCGCTCGACACATGGCCGTTGTTTGTCACTGTCGTGGCGTTTGTTGGAAACGGACTGATGTTCGTCATCGGTTTCGCCGTCGCGCTGAAGCCTTTCCTCGGGGCGCTGAAGGCGGAATCCGATCACCCGCATGAAGGCCACATACTTATCTGGCTCGGACCGTCGGTGCTTGCGGCGTTGAGCTTTCTGACGGCGCTCTTCTCCCCACTGACGCATTATCTCCTGTCGAGCCCGATGGCGTCAGCCGTCGCAGGCGAGCCGTTGTCCGTTCATATCTCGCTCGCACCGCATATCGGTATGCCGCTGCTCCTGTCTACGCTGACGATCGTCTTCGGCGTCATTGTCTACCTGTCTCTCGACCGTGCGCGAGCGATCATGAGCCGCATTCTCGACGCGATCGGCTGGGGCCCCGATCGGGGTTTCGACCAGTTCATAAACGCTATCGTACGCGTGTCATTCGCGGTCACCAGCTGGCATCAGTCCGGCCGCATGGAAAATTACATGAAGGCGACCTTCATTCTTGTGGCCGCGACGATCCTGCTGCCGATGGTTCTGAACGGAGAGCTTCCGGCCTGGCCGGCGCTGTCGAACGACATCCACTTTTACGAGCTCGCCATCATGGCCATCGCCGCAATTGGCCTGATTGCGGTGTTGCTGGCGAAAAACCGGTTGACGGCGATCGTGTCGCTCGGGATCCAGGGCTTCGCCGTGGCGCTGATCTTCATGCTCTACGGCGCGCCGGATCTGTCGTTCACCCAGTTCATGGTGGAAACGCTTTCCGTCGTCATTCTTGCTCTCGCCATGACGAGGCTGCGCCTCTTGCCAACCGATCACAGATCCATGCGTGAAACCATCGTGGATGCGACGATCGCACTCCTTTGCGGCCTGGCTTTCGTGCTGATGCTGCTGCGCGTGGTGCAAGTTCCGTTCGATCCGACCCTGTCCGAGTTCTTCAAGCAGTATTCGCTGTCGATCGCCCACGGCGCCAATATCGTCAACGTCATCCTGGTCGACTTCCGCGGAACAGACACCTGGGGAGAAATCGCCGTGGTGCTGATCGCCGGTCTGGCCATTCATGCGCTGATCAGAATTCGCTCCGGCAAGCGGCGCGGCGAGATGGCCTCGAACGAGCCGTCGGAATAGGGAGATAAGCAGATGAACACGCTGATTTTCAGGACAATCGCCCCCTATCTGACGAGCCTGATGGTGCTGTTTTCAGTGTTCGTGCTGCTGCGCGGCCACAACGAACCCGGCGGTGGCTTCATCGGCGGGCTGATCGCGGCGTCGGCATTCGCGATCTACGGCATCGCCTGCGGCGTGTCGCCTGTCCGGCGCGCGATCTATTTCCACCCGCTGGGCATCGCCGGGTTCGGTCTGGTGCTGGCGACGCTGTCCGGAATGTTGTCCATGTTCTTCCATGTGCCGTTCATGACCGGATTGTGGGGCTATGTGCCGGTATTCGAGGAAAAAGTTCCGGTGTCGACCGTGCTGTTTTTCGATATCGGCGTCTATTTCGTTGTCGTCGGGGCGATTACGTCCGTGGCGCTTGCACTCGAAGAGAGGTCGCGCGACTGATGGAAATCTATATGACCCTGCTCATCGGCGTGTTTTTCTCGGTCGCCGTCTATCTGTTCCTGTCCAGGCACATTATCCGGATGCTGCTTGGAGCGGCAATCCTGGGCAACGCGGTCAACTTGCTGATCTTCACCTCGGGCCGCCTGACGCCGGAGGCGCCTCCGATTATCGCTACAGGGCCGGCGGGAACAGCCGAAATCATGGCCAATCCGCTGCCGCAGGCGCTGATCCTGACAGCAATCGTCATTTCCTTCTCGTTCTTCGCCTTCTTGCTGGTCCTGACCTATCGCGCCTACCAGGAACTGGACACGGATGACACGGACGAAATGCGGTTCGCCGAACCCCGTGGGCAGCAAATGCCGCCGCTCGAATACTGACGAAAGACCAGCACCTTATGGCGTCGCCCGATACAAACCCGGTTGATCTTTCCGCAGCCATGTTAACCGCCCCGGTTCATCTGGCCGACTGGCTGGTGGTGGCGCCTGTCGCGTTGTGCATGGCGGCCGGCGCGATTTTGATGATGCTGCGAAAGTCGACCTGGATTCAGGCCGGAGCTTCCGTCGTCGGGCTCTCGCTGCTTGTCGTCGTCTGCGGCGCGCTATTGGCGCATGTACTTGTCAACGGCACGGTGACGATGACGATGGGGCGTTGGCTGCCGCCCTTCGGCATATCCTTCACCGTCGACATACTTGGCGCTTTACTGACATTCGTGGCGTCGATCATTGCGCTGGCGGCGGGGATCTTCGGCGCGGACGACGTGGACAATAGCGGGCGGCGCTATGGCTTCTATCCATTCCTGTTCCTGATGATGGCCGGCGTCATCGGCGCGTTTCTGACTGGCGATATCTTCAACCTCTATGTCTGGTTCGAAGTGCTGCTGATTTCGTCCTTCGGGCTGCTTATTCTGGGCTCGGAGCCGCGGCAAATCGACGGCGCCACCAAATACGCCTTCCTCAATCTGGTCGCCACGACGCTGTTCCTCATTGCGACCGGCTATCTCTACGGCGTTTTCGGCACGCTCAATATGGCCGATATCATGCGCAAGGCGCCCGAGATGAGCGAAACCGCGCCGCTGCTGACCTTGACCGCGATGTATTTCATGGCCTTCGGCATGAAGGCCGCGGCCTTTCCGGTGAATTTCTGGCTGCCTGCCTCGTATCACACGCCGCGGATCGTCGTGTCGGCGCTGTTCGCCGGGCTTTTGACGAAGGTCGGCGTCTATGCGCTGCTCCGAGTGCTGATCATGCTGTTTCCCGCCGAACGCGACATGCTTGGCCTGGTCATCGCCATCGTCGCGGCGCTCACCATGGTGTTTGGCGCGCTGGGAGCGCTGGCGCAGACGGACTATCGCCGTTTGCTCGGCTATCTCGTTATTTCCGGCATCGGCGTGATGCTGGCCGGCATCGCGCTCGCCAGCATGACGGGGCTTTCCGGAACCATATTCTACGCCGTCCACTCGATGATCGTGATGACGGCGCTCTATCTCGTCTGCGGCCTGACGGCGCGTATCGCCGGCGGATTTTCTCTCGCCGAACCGGCCGACATCTATCGCTCGCATCTGCCGCTGGCCGCATTGACGCTGATGCTGCTGTTCGCGGTGTCGGGATTGCCGCCGTTCTCCGGTTTCTGGCCGAAGGCGGTTCTCGTCAAGGCGTCGCTTGACGTCGGGGAATGGTGGATGGCTGGCGCAATCCTGCTGACGGGCTTTCTGACCACCATCGCGGCCGGGCGGGTGTGGATCCTGGTCTACTGGCGGGCGCGGAGGGAGGCTGACGAAAGTGAGGCCGTCCCGGTTCGTCTGAAGCCCGCGGTGGATTATCTGCCGGTTGCGCTTCTCACGGCTCTGGCGGTGCTGCTCGGCGTTTATCCCGAGCCTTTCCTGGAGATGTCGCAGACGGCGGCCTCGCAGTTGATTCATCCGGCCGCCTATATAGAATCAGTATTTCCGGCAGGAGGCGCTGAATGAGCTTGTTCCTGGTCAATGTTCTGCTTGCCCTGACCTGGGCCGCTATTACCGGCGGCTACAGTTTCCAGAATCTTGCGTTCGGATTCCTTCTTGGCATTTTCGCGCTCTCGCTGATCCGCGGGCAGGTGGGGTCGGTCGGATATTTCTCGCGCGCAATGAAGATACTCAGCCTGACGCTGCTTTTTCTCTATGAACTGGTGCTGTCGGCCGTGAAGGTGGCGATCACCGTGCTGAAGCCGAATATGGACGTCAAGCCGGGGATATTCGCCTATCATCTGAACCTCGAGCGCGATATCGAGATCACCCTGCTCGCCAACATGATCACACTGACGCCCGGCACGCTTTCCGTCGATGTCTCAGACGACAAGAAGATCCTCTACGTGCACGCGATCGACTGCTCGGATCCCGAGGCAAACCGTCGCGACATCGCCAACGGTTTCGAGCGGAAGATCAAGGAGGCGTTCCAATGAGCGGCGCCGAACAGTTTCTCGATTTAGCGGTTCTCATCGCCCTCGGTCTGTTGTGCGTCTCGCTTTTCCTGACGGTGGCGCGCGTGATCATGGGTCCGACGCTGCCCGACAGGGTCCTTGCGCTCGACATGCTTGTCGCCGTCGCCATCGGCTTCATCGCCGTAATCGGCATAAAGACCGGATATACGCTGTTTGTCGACATCGCCATTGCCCTCGGCCTGGTCGGGTTCCTGGCGACGGTAGCCTTTGCGCGGTTCATTCTCGAACGCGACAGTTTGAGGGAAAGTAAAGGCGCAGCAGAACAGCCGGCAGTAAAGGAGAATCACTAGTGGAGGCGTTTTTTACTGTGCTTGTCGCCTTGATGATTATCATCGGGGCCGCGTTTTCCCTGATCGCAGCGCTCGGACTGGTCAGGTTTCCGGATGTCTATACGCGCATGCACGCGGCTTCAAAGGCTGGTACTTTGGGATCGGGCGTAGTTTTGATCGCTCTCGGCATCTATTCAGATGATTTTGGAACGTTGTCGCGATCGATCGCCGGCGTCATATTCTTCCTGCTTACGGCCCCAATCTCGGCTCATTTGCTTGCAAAAGCATCCTACGCTGTCGGATACAGGATGAGCGACTTGTCGGTGGCAGATGAGATGAAAATGAATGAAGGTAATTCGGAGTAATAGTTCCGTTGTGGTGTATTGTTACATTTTGTAATGCTAAATTAGCTCTTAATATTGAAAATGTGTAGTTCAAGTTGAGTATCCATGTAATATCGACAAAAAAAAGCCACTTTACTAGATTTAGTAGTTTGAATCCTGTCAGGCAAATGGTATCAGCCCCACGGGTGACTGATCGTAGGAATCCTTTCGAAGTTATCGGAAGGTGAAAACTGCCAGAAAATGATGGGGTTTTGGTATCAATCTTAACTAAAATATTTGAGGCGCGAAGAAATGGATGAGGTAGTAACGAATACCAAGGATGATTTCCTGGTAGAGCTCACCGCTGAAGTAGTGGCAGCGTATGTGAGCAATAACGTAGTGCAAACGAGTGATCTCCCTGGGCTTATCGCTAACGTACATTCGGCGTTGGGGTCGACAGCTTCTGGCGAGAACCCGACGACGGAACGGCCGAAACCTGCCGTTCCTGTCCGGAAGTCCGTACAGAACGATTATATCATTTGTCTTGAGGACGGCATGAAGTTCAAGTCGCTGAAACGCCACTTGATGACCTATTACAGCCTGACTCCGGATGAGTATCGCGAGAAATGGGGACTGCCGGCTGACTATCCCATGGTCGCTCCGGCTTATGCCGAAGCGCGGTCCCGTCTCGCCAAGGAAATGGGACTTGGCCAGAAACGCAAGGGCGGCAAGTAAAGCCACCCTTTCTGGTCCCGCCCGAAATTTTCGGGCCGATTCAAAGCACGTCGTCCTTATTCGGGTGGCGTGCTTTTTTGATTCCGCAACGGCAAGGCGGCGAACACAATACTCAGCGACAAGTGATATTGAACCCTGCCGCGATGGCGGGGGTGTCAGGCGGCGACTTTGGCTGCTTCCTGCTTGATGCGCTTGACCATGGCGCGCAACCCGTTGGCGCGCTGCGGCGTCAGATTCTCGATAAGGCCGAGCCGCAAGAATATCTCGTTCTCGTCAAGCTTGACGATCTCGGAAGCGCGTTTGCCGGAATAGGCCGACAACATGATGGCGACGAGACCGCGCACGATATGGGCGTCCGAATCGCCCTTGAACCGGATGACGGGATCTTCCGGGTCGGATTTGTCGACATCGTAAGTGAGCCAGACCTGGCTTACGCAACCCTGAACCTTGTTCTCGTCGGTCTTGTCCGAATCGGGCATGTCTTCGAGGTCCCTGCCGATTTCGATGACATACCGATACTTGTCTTCCCAGTCTTCCAGGAATTCGAAGTCCTCGACAAGCTTCTCGTAGGCGATCATGTCATATCCCTGTTTGGCAGGCGGAAACCGTTCTTTGACCCGTAGATAACATTATTTTCCGCTGCTTCAATCGCCCTTGGTCTGCGCTTCGCGTATCAGCGCTGCGACGCTGTCTTCATCATCGCCGAATTCGGGAAGCTCGATCGCCGAAAGCTCGGCGATATCGGGGCAAGCCGAGGGGTTTTCCGCGCAAAACGCGGTTATGTTCCCGGCCAGTTCCCGGGCCTTGAGGACATATTCGATGGCTTCGCCGTCAATCGGCGCCGGATTGGCGAAAAATTGCAGACCACCCCTGTCTTCCGCAATCATCATCAGACAGAGGGAGAACCAGAACGCCAGTTTGATCAAAAAACGCATGAATTGTCCGGCTAGTGCCTCGAATCTGAAGTTCGTTACATCCTGCAGCACGCCTTATTCGAACTTCAGATTCGAAAAGGGCACTATCAAGATAATGATTCTGGTGTGGTTTACGGACTTGAAGTTCCTGTGTGAGACAGCTGCTACATTGTAAGGAACTTCAAATCCACCACACTAGTTTCGCGATCCTTCCCGCTCTGGCAGCGATTCATGAACAATCCCTTTCAGGTCTTGTTAATTCGATCAAACTTTAAGTGTTTACCTTATCCATTCCTTAATCACGCCGTGTCATTCTGGGCTGAATTCGAGTGTTTTCGAGTCACACGTAGAGCGTATGCCTGTATTGCGATCCGGTTTCGAGCGTCTATTGCGAGCAGTTTTCGGTTGGTCAGACTTTCCGGGCGGCAAGGACCACGATCGGGATTTTCGGCGGCGTCTTAGCCTGTGCCTGTTGTGCGTGATGCTGGCGAGCCTGCCTGTGTTGCCGATAGCGCTGCTGATGCTGCCTCTTGGCGACATGATCGCCGCCGGTCTGATGGTGACGGCGGCCGGCGCCGCGCTCATCCTTGGATTCGTTTTGCAAACAGGCAGGAGCATCGCCGGCGCAATGGCGGCCCTTGTGTGGTGCGGCGGCGCCGTCGCCGTGCTCGCGGCGCTGACTGGCGGCGTGTTTTCGCCGTTTCTGTTCTGGGCCGTTGCGTTGCCTCTGGCCGCAATGGATGTGCGGCCGGCGCGTTCAACTGCGACGGCGTCCGTGCTCGCCATGGCCGCAACGATCATCGCCGCTGCAAGTCTGGACCTGGTTGCGCCCCGGAGCGGACCCTACGGTCCCGGCAATGGCTATGTCCTTGTTTTCGCCCTTACGGTTCTCGCTCTCTACGTCGCGTTGCGCGCGCTTGGTGTCAGGGGCGTGCGAATTGTTGCGGCGAAGGCCGATGCGGGCGACGAGCAGCATGCCGAGCCGCGAAAGGTCATGAACAGACGCCTGCCTGGTCTGGTCGGTGTGCATGATGCGGCGGGGCGCTTCCTCGATACGCGCGGGGCGGATTTGGACGGCGTCGAAAAGGCGGTTGGCGAGTTGAAGGGAAGCCGCTTCATCGACCACGTTCATGTCTCTGACCGGATCACTTTCCTACAGGCGGTCGACCGCCTGCGCGTGGCCGACGGAACGGCTTCTGTCGTCGTGCGGCTTCGAAAAGCGGATGCGTCGCACGAACTCATGCGCGTGATGATTGAACTGACCGCCCGGCGTGACGCGACCGGGGCAATGACGGGCTTCGAGAGCCATACGAGACTGGAGCAGGCGCCGATTGAGGCTGAAGGCGAGGAGGACGCCCGGATCCGTTTCCTCGCAAACCTGTCTGACGAACTGAAGACTCCGCTGAACGCAGTGCTGGGCGACGTGCGCCGCGACGCAAGCGACGCCGATTACGCCAAACGCGTCACGCGATCGGGAGAGCGTCTGAAGGCTGTGCTCGACGACGTGCAGGACGCTGTGCGTCTTCACCGCGGCGGCTATGCAGCCCAATGCGAGCTCGTCGACATGCGCGAAGTGGTTGGCGCATGCGAGGCGATGATGCGACCGGCGGCGCAGGACAAGCAGATCGTTCTGACCGCACGGGTTGCGCGTGGTCACGACGGGCTGACCGCCTCAAAGCGCGCGATGGAGCAGATCGTGATGAATCTCCTGTCGAACGCGGTCAAATACACGCCAACCGGCGGCGCGGTCACGCTGGATGTCGAGAGCCGGGAAGACCGGACCGTTATCAGGGTCAGCGACACCGGCTTCGGCATATCGGATACGGATTTGCCGATGATTGGTAATCCTTTCTTTCAGGTTCGGCGCCAGAATCATCGCCGGAACGAGGGAATCGGCCTCGGCCTTTACCTGGTGAAGGGCCTGGCGTTAGCCCATGAAGGGCGTTTCAGCGTCGAAAGCGACGCGGCGCAGGGCGCGACCGTCACTGTCGATCTGCCGAACGCCGGTCCCTTGACCGGACGGGACGGAGTCCGACATGGTGGTTGGCCGGACCTGGCGCCGGATTCGGCGGATAACGAGGAAGAATCAGGGGAGATGCGTTATGGCCACGCGAAATCGGCCTGATAGACGAATGAGCGAAGCCGGTTTCATCAGACGGATGGCCGGATCGATCGGAGAGACGATTACCCGGTATCCGTCTCTGGCGGCGGGAACCGTGGCGTTTGCCGTCGCGTTTGGCTTCGTGACCATCAATGCGACCCAGTTCCAGCCGGGCGAACATCCCGCGCCGTTTTTCGACACGCGCAAGCCGCCGGTTCAGAAACTGGTCGCGAACAGCGACGATATTCCCGTTCCCGTCCGCAAGGTTGCGACCTATCGCATCGAACAGCAGGACCCGGTGCGCACCGCAAGCATTCCGACGCCGCGCCCGCAACTCGACAATCCGATTTCCGAGATGCAGACGGCGCTCGGTCGTCTCGGCCTTTATGAGGGCGAACCCGACGGTATTTTAGGGCCGCAAACCAGGCACGCCATCATGGCCTACCAGAAATTGGCGAGCCTGGACGCCACCGGCAAGGTGTCCGACGAGTTGCTGGTGCATGCGCGCATACGCAGCCTGACGACTGTCGCAACGCCGCGCCCGAAGCCGGCGGCGCAAATCGCAACGAACGCAACGCCGGCGGTCAAGCCACGCGCGACGACCATTGAGGAGACCATCGAGGCGACAGGCGAGAAGACTGGCCAGGTTGCCCGCGCCACACTTGATCCGGCGCCCGTTCCGGCCGCGTCTTCCGATCTGGTCAAGAATATCCAGACCGGGCTCAGCAAACTCGCCTACGCCGATATCGAGATCGACGGCGTCGCCGGCCAGGAAACGACGAAGGCGATCCGCGATTTCCAGAAACACTACAATCTGCCGGTCACCGGCGCTCCGGATGAAATCGTCCTCATGAAGCTCAGGGAAATCGGGGCGCTCTAATGCGTCTGACAACCGCAGTGTGGACCAGCGCGCTTGTCCGGCGGCTGTTCGGCGACGGCGATTACGCTGTCATCGAGCGACGCGGCGCAGGCGAGGCGGGCGCGGTGTTCATTCGCGTTCGCCATCGGGACGGCACGGCGACGCTGCTTGCGCCGGCGCCGCAGGCGATTTTTGACGAGAAAAAGCCACAGGACCGCGTGTTCGAGCGACGCCTGTCTTCTGTCGCCAACGACGATGTCGACGCGCTGCTTGAACGCGAGGCCCGGTTCGATTCCGACCTCTGGATCGTGGAACTGGAGACCGAACGGCCGGAAAATTATCTGGAAATCATGCCCGACTGAAGGACTTGTCCGCTGCCGGAGCGGTTCCGCTCGCCGGCGCTGCATGACGACGCTCCGCCGTCGGCACAGAGCGGTCGCCCGTCTCCATGACCTGGCGGGCGTGCCGGGCGCGGTTGTCCCGAAGCGGAGGATTGGCGTTCCGCCAGGCGGTGACTTTCCGGCGGCTGATTTCGGGGTCGCAATCCGCGAGGAGAAGCGCAGCCTGGCTTTGGTCGTCCAGGACAGTCTGCAGATGCGGAAACACGGATTCAAGCGTTGCGACGGTCTGCGCGTCGCCCAGTCCCAGCGCCTGCAGGGTCATCGCGAGTTGCCGCCCGGAGGCATCCATCAGGATCCGCTCGGCCAGCGCCGCCGTTGATTGAAGCCGATCGGCGAGCGTGTTCGAAAAACGCGCGCGATCGCCCAGCGCCGCGGCTTCGACGAGGGCGTCGACGGCGACCGGAGCAGCGGTCGGTTCGGGCAGTGCGAGTTCGCTTGCGCGCAACGGTCGGCTGACCAGCGCCTTGAGTTCCGTTCGGACCCGCTCCTCGGTAGCCGATGGCGCGGCCTCCTGCCTGAAGCGGCTGCGCAAGGCGTCTTCGACAGAAGCGGACAGGAAGGACCGGCGGGCGATCGCCCTGACTTTGGAAAGCTCCAGCGTGGCGGTAAGCTCGACGAGCACGTCGTCCTGAAGCGAAAGGCCAAATGCGAGAAACGGGGCGGAGATTTCGAGGGGAGCGCGAACGATGGCCATTGCGACGTCGTGTGGCGTATCCGGAAGGCGGCTGAGCGCGGCGGAGGCGGTGCGTCTGGCCTCATCGGACGCGAATTCGAACAGCGCCACGAAGAGCTTGGTAAATTGCGCCTTCTCGCGATCCGCCGGACGCTGGACGGCCTCGTAACCAGCCACGGCGGCAAGCAGGGCAGAGTCCTTCTTGCCCGAAACGCCGGCTCTCTCAAGGTCGCGAAAACGATCCAACACAACACCCAATACGCAGTACTATCGATGCTGCAAATTAGAGAAAAACCTTTATAAAACTATTAACTATGTTCTCTCTTTCACGCTGAATCGAGGAAATGCGTCGGCGCTCTGGAGCAGCGGAACCCGCCTCGACGCTGCGATCAGCTCTCGGGCACCGGGCTGCAGTCGGCGTCGGCCAGAAACTGTCTGGAAATTTCCTCCCAGCTTGGATCGGGCGAGACCGTGCGCAGGGCAAGATAGCCTTCATTGCCGGGGTATTCGATCAGCACGGCCTCCGACAGAATACCCGGCAGGTTCTTGCGATAGCGGGTCATCTGGCGCGGCGTCGCGATGACCACGTCGAGCCCACGGTCACTGCTGCTGCGGTCGTTCATGCTGTAGATCTCGTCCGATGCGGAATTGAAGATGGCCAGCGACCAGTAGGGGCTTTCGCTTTCGGAACTTACGCGCACCGGTTGGTCTGCGATATCGAAACGGCAGATGGCGCTGCGGACGAAGGGGTTGCTGTAGGACAGCAGGCTTTCGCGGCCCGGGGGGAGGACGTGGAAGAAGTTCGTCGGCCCCAGGGCTTCGATCTGCTTCCAGGCGTTGCGGTCTGCGTAGCGCGGGATCGCCATGATGATGACGATGTGCAGCAGCGCCGCCCCGACCAGCCCTGCGAGCAGCAGGAACAGCGCCCTAAGCATCGTCGCAGCCCAGACGTTCGATCTTTGGCATTTCCAGTTCTTCCAGCCGCGTGCTGCCCGCCGTCGGCGTGTCGAATAGGGTGAGGATCAGTCGGAAATGCCGCGGCGTGCCGTCGATCGCCATCCAGTTGCCGGCCGAAGGAGACCGGTCGAGGACGATGGTGAACAGGCCGTCGTCGTCGCGGGTGACTTCATGCGAATGGAAGGCGTAGGGGAAGGGACCGTCGACGGCGTAGAGCCGGTCTTCCGCGTCGGTCATGTGCAGGCTCCAGAAGCGGGCGGGCGGTGTTTTACCGCCAATGAGGTAGCTGCAGTTTCCACGCAGGCGCTGCCCCGAATCATCATTGTCTGCGACGAAGACAAGCCCCTCGGCGCCGGCGAGCAGGACCTTGCCTGCCCGCGCCCTATGCGCCTTGGCGTAAGGGTCGGCGTTTTTGGTGTGCGCCACCGGCCAGGCTTTCCATGCGCCGATTTCGATGGATCCGAAGCCGACCGACGCCTTGAGCGCGTAGACGGCGCTGAACGTCGCGCCGGCAAAGGCGATGACGAGCACGATGGCTATCGACAGGGGTACGCGAAACATCGCTCGTCAGCGTCTCACTTCAGCGGAGCGCTGGGGTTCGACGGTCAGTTGCGGGGCATTCTCGAAATCCTCGACGAGTGCGCGCAGAATATCGGTCGTTTCCCTGGACATGAAGCGCGGCCGCTCGATGATATCGCCGTTCTCGCCTTCAAGACCGGAGCCGGCCACAGTCGCCGGCGCCGCCGCGCCGTCGGGAAGCGGATCGTCTATATAGGGGATCGGACGCAATTCTATGCCCTGATGGGCGTAGGTCATGACCTGCTTGAACGTCATGGCCGGCAGCGACCCCCCGGTCATCCGGTTTGTGGTGGTAAAATCGTCGTTTCCAAACCAAACGGCGGTTGTGAAATTGCCGGTAAAGCCAATAAACCAGCCATCGCGATAGGCTTGCGTCGTTCCGGTCTTGCCGGCGGTTCGGATATTGTCGAGCTTCGCCCGGCGACCCGTTCCCCATTCGGGAATCTGCACCAGGATGGAGTTCATCGACCGCGTCGCCTCGACGGAAAGCACCCGCTTGCGCGGCGGCGCGTCGACCGCGTGATCATACAGAACCTCGCCGTCGTAATTGATGATCTGGGTAATGCCGTGCCGGTCCGACGAAATACCGCCGGCGGGAAACACCGCGTAGGCCGTGGCCTGGTCCAGCACGGTGACCTCCGACGTGCCGAGCGGCATGGTCTTGTCGGTCCGCACGGGCGATTCCACGCCGAGGCGCTGCGCCGTTTCGGCGATCGCCGGGGTGCCGAGATGATCGCGGGCGAGGCGGACCGGTATCGTATTGACGGATTTGACCAGCGCTCTGGTTATATCGACGCGGCCGGAATAGCCGCGTCCGTAGTTACGCGGTGACCAGCCGTTCCAGGTAATCGGCGCGTCGCTGATGCGCGATTCCGGCGTGAAGCCATTTTCCATCGCCGTCGCGTAGACATAGACCTTGAAGGAGGATCCCGGCTGCCGCAACGCATTGGTCGCGCGATTGAACTGGCTTTCGCCGTAATCGCGTCCGCCGACCATGGCGCGAACCGCCCCGCCATTCTCGATCATCACGATGGCGCCCTGGTTGACGCGGTAGCGCTTGCCGTAGCGTCTGAGACCGGATTCCAGCGCTTCTTCGGCGGATCGCTGCAGATTGGGATCGAAGGTAGTGCGCACGATCAGCGAATGCTGGTCCATCCGCCCGGCGATCTTCTTGACCTCCTCGAAAGACCAGTCGAGGAAATAGTCCGGCGTGTCGGCGCTGTCGCGGTCGACGACGTTGGCGGGGTTGCGGCGGGCGCCGATGACCTGGCCCTCGGTGAGGAACCGGCCCTGAACCATATTGGTCAGCACTTCGTTGGCGCGGGCGCGGGCCGCCGGCAGATTGATGTGCGGGGCGTAGCGGGCAGGAGCCTTGAAGAGGCCGGCGAGCATGGCCGCTTCAGCGAGCGTGACTTCGGTAACATCCTTGCCGAAATAGTAGCGCGACGCGGCCGCGATGCCGAACGTGCCGCCGCCCATATAGGCGCGGTCTAGATAGAGCCGCAGAATTTCCTTTTTCGGCAGATTGGCTTCCAGCCAGATCGCGAGAAACGCCTCGTTGACCTTGCGCGTGAGCGTGCGCTCGTTGGTCAGAAACAGGTTCTTGGCAAGCTGCTGCGTGATCGTCGAACCGCCCTGGACGACCGAATTTGCCTTTACGTTTTCGGTCATCGCGCGCGCCAGACCCATGGCGTCGATGCCGTAATGGTAGAAGAAGCGGCGGTCTTCGGTCGCCAGAACCGCGTTGATGACGTGGTCCGGCAGTTCCTCGATAGGCACGGAATCCTCGTGTATGATGCCCCGGCGGCCGATTTCGGCGCCGTAGCGATCGAGGAACGTCACGGCGAAATCGTCCTGTTCGGCCCAGTTTCCGTGAGTGTATTCGAATGCCGGGAGCGCGAGCGCCAGCATGACCACCGCGCCGGCTGTGCCAAGCGTCATCGCTTCGCCGAGGACTTCGAATACGGCCCTCTTGAAACCGCGCATGCGAAAGCGCATGAAGAAGATATTGGATCTTTCCCAAAACGACAGAAGCCAGACCCCGGCCGACCAGAGCGTGGAATCGATCCAGGAATCGATGCGCAGCAGCAGTTTTCTGCTGGAACGCGGTCTGTCGGCGCCGTTAAAAGGATCCTGCACCCTGCTTGTCCCGTTTGAAGCCTCCGGCAGGCTTGTTTTTCAAGCCATAATCCGGCCAGTCTATTGCATGTCCCGTTTGAAAAGAACATGGGGTTTCTCACATTGTATTTATTAACTCCTGCAGAAGTATAAACAGGACAAATCTATGTTGAGTGAACCATTCTGGAAGACAACCCGACTTGAAGACATGGACCAGAGGCAATGGGAAAGCCTCTGCGACGGCTGTGGTCGCTGCTGTCTCAACAAGCTTGAAGACTGGGACACCGGCGAAATCGCCTGGACGAATATCGCCTGCAGGCTGCTCGACCAGAACAGCTGCCGCTGCAGCAATTACGAAGATCGCCAGTCCGAGGTGTCGGACTGCATTGGCCTGACGCCGCAGACCGTTCGGCAGCTAAGTTGGCTGCCGCCGACTTGCGGCTATCGGCTGGTCGCTGAGGGCCGCGATCTCTATTGGTGGCATCCGCTTGTCTCCGGCGATCCCGACAGCGTCCACGCAGCCGGCGTTTCGGTGCGTGGACGAACCGTTTCGGAAGAGGGCCTGGACGTTGAAGACTTCGAAGATTTCATCGTCGATTGGCCGTTCGAGGACGTTGACGAGGACTAAAGGGCCTAACCGAACGTCTTGGCCAGGTGATCCGCGATGACGGCTTTCAACTCCAGTCCCTCGACATTCTGGAACGCGATATCCTCGGTTCCGAGATAGGCTTTCTGGTTCATGGCGGTCCAGGCGTTGACGGCGAGACGGTAATTGCCCGACGGGTCGATGTCGTGATCGGCGACGTGTACATAGTCGCCCGTGCGGCCTTCAAGATCCTTCGCGGCGAACTGGTTGGCGCGCGCGAGCATGGGCAGAAGCTGTTCTCCGCTGACCTCCGCGACCTGCAGGCCGCCGCCAAACCGTACGAAAGCGTTGAAATCGAAGCGACTGAGTGGGCCCTGCGACAAGGGCGCGCCGAAGGTCGTGTGGCCGATCATGGCGATATCCGCCTCGGTCGCCTGGCGCATTGCCTCAGTAGCCTGCAGGATCGAGTTGTGGACGTCGAAACTCTGCGGAATGTCGGCGATGATTTCCTTGTCCTCGTCGGCGAGATGCTCTGCCATCTGGGCCGCCACCACGTCCGAGAGCGCCGCGTCGCCGGCAACTGGCTCGACCGCCTCGCTGTGATACTTGGTTTTCACGCCGTCGGCGCCCTTGAACAGCTCCAGAACGCCGATTTGGGTTCCCCAACTTGCGCCGTGGAAATAGGGGACGCCCTTGTGGTTCATCGCGAAATCAAGGTGATCATGCGCGCCCTGGATGACGGAGCCCTCCGGCAGGGCGTCGATGAAGGTCTTGTCGGCGCTGACGCCGGCGTGGCTCATGATGACCTTGAGGTCAGCGTCGGCGCCGGCGTCCGGCAGTGCGTCGGCCACGAATTGCGCGGTGTCGAGGAATGTCAGCGTGTCGCGCGCTGGCTCGCGGTAAACAAAGGGATTGGTCGCGGCTAGCCCGAGCAACGAAATGTCGACGCCGCCGAGGCCCAGACGATCGGACACCGGCGCGAAGAAGCGGCCGGTGCGTTTGTCGAGAAGGTTCGAGATGACGCTGACGCCGGCCTGATCTGCATTGGCGACAAAGGTCGACATGTCGTCATAAATCGCGACTTCGTGGTTGCCGAGGTTGACCACCACCGGCATCTCGGCGGCGAGCGCCGATAGAAACGCCCATTCGGCGAGGCCTCCCGAGCGTGTGCAGACAACGTTGCCGCGCTCGAAAATGTCGCCGTTGATGAGAACGGCCGAGGGAACGCCGGCGTCGTCGCGCAACGTCTTCAATTGCTCAAGCAGGGCGGGCAGGCGCGGGTAAGGCGCATGCAGGTCGGCGATCGTGAAAAGCACGGCGTCTGCTTGCGTGTTGGCGAGAGCGAAACCGGGAGCGGCCGCCGCGGCGCTTGCGGCGAGAAGGCCCTTCAGGACATGGCGACGGTCGAGGACGAACGAAGATTTCAGCATCAAAGGCTCCTGATACGGATGGTGGGGTAAACAGCGATAATTTCAGTTCAACAAAAACATTTCCGTGACACGATGATGAAGGCTGTGCGCCTTTGGAACCGATTTGACCGGAACATCGGGCCGCCCGCCTGCGACCCTTGATCGCAAGTCGTATCATAATACACATTTTCGGGCAGGATGTATCTGTCAGGGCCATTCATGTCGAGTTCAGCCAGTATCGCGTAGACAGGGAGCAACACAGCGGGACGTTCAGGAAAATCTTGGACGCAACCGGCCCGCTTATAGTACACCAGAACAGGTTTCAGGTCGCGGCCACGAGCCCGGCCAGACGAGCAAGGCAATGATGAGACATTACAGACGGGTGATTTTTGCGATTGCGGCGATGTTCGCCGCTTCCGCCATGACAGGACAGGCGCTTGCCCAGAACCGCGCCGATTGCTCGCGCGCGGCCTCGCGCGTGGTCGCCCAGACCGGCGGGCAGTTGCTGTCGGTGCAGACGGCCAAGAACGGCAACCAGGTGGTCTGCCGGGTGACGGTGCTAGCAAGCGATCAGAGCGGCAAACGCCGCACCAAGAAGACCATAACAGTCAGGCCCTGAGGGGGCGTGACGGTCGTTTCAACGAAAGAGAAATCATGCGGATACTGGTAGTAGAGGATGACAGGGATCTGAACCGGCAGCTGTGCGAGGCCCTGGAAGAGGCGGGTTACGTCGTCGACAAGGCCTTTGACGGCGACGAGGGGCATTTTCTTGGCGACACCGAGCCCTATGACGCGGTGATTCTCGATATCGGCCTGCCGGAAAAGGACGGGATCACCGTTCTGGAGGAGTGGCGCGAGAACGACCGGACAATGCCGGTGCTGATGCTGACGGCGCGCGACCGCTGGAGCGACAAGGTCGCCGGCATCGACGCGGGCGCCGACGATTACGTCGCAAAACCCTTCCATGTGGAGGAGGTTTTGGCGCGACTGAGGGCGCTGATTCGCCGCGCCGCCGGCCTCGCGTCGTCCGAAATCGCCTGCGGTCCGCTGCGTCTCGACACGCGCGGCGCAAAGGTGACCGTTGACGGCAGGACGTTGAAACTGACCTCCCACGAATTCCGTCTGCTCGCCTATCTGCTGCACCATATCGGCAAAGTGGTGTCGCGCACGGAACTGGTGGAACATCTCTACGACCAGGATTTCGACAGGGATTCCAACACCATCGAGGTGTTTGTCGGACGTCTGCGCAAGAAGATCGGCATCGACATGATCGAGACGATCCGCGGTCTCGGTTATCGGATCCAGGCACCCGCCGATGGCGGACAATAACGCCAAGGCGCAGTCGCTCACCGCCCGGGTACTGACGATCGCGACCGTCTGGGCCGTGATCGCCCTGGTGGTGATCGCCGTGCTGATATCGACGCTCTATCGCAACAACGCCGAGCGCGCCTTTCGCGAAGTCCTGCTGGCGCGCCTCTACAATCTCATCAATTCGGTATCGGTCGGCGCGGACGGACAACTCGGCGGCGAGGTGCAACTGGGCGATCTCGGGTTTTCGCAACCCGACAGCGGCCTCTACTGGATCGCTGATCTCGTCGACGGCGACGACACGGACCGTCTGACGTCTCCATCCATGGGCACGCTGCGGATCGACGTGCCGTCCGCGGGCGAGATCCCGTTCAACGCGCGATACGAACGATTCTACCCGACGATAGATAGCAACGGACACGAAATCGTCGTGGCCGAAACCGAAATCGTGCTGGAAGGCGATACGATCGCCCGATTCCGGGTAACGGGAAGCCAGGCCGCGGTGGATGGCGACGTCGCCGCCTTTTCGCATCGTCTCTATCTCTATCTCGGGCTGTTCGGCGTGCTCAGCGTCTTCGTCAACGGTTTTGCTATCCTGTACGGGCTGCGACCGCTCGACGCAGTCAAGCGCGCGCTGGAGGACATCCGAACGGGCAAGACGGAGACGCTGACCGGCCTGTTTCCGCGCGAGATTGCGCCGCTGACGGCGGAGGTCAATGCGCTCATCGACAACAACAAGCGGATCGTCGAACGGGCGCGCATGCAGGTCGGCAATCTGGCGCATTCCCTTAAAACGCCTATCGCCGTGCTGCTCAATGAAACCCGCGGGATGAAGCCGGAACAGGCGACGCTGGTGAGCGAACAGGCGCGGGCGATGCAGCAGCAGGTCCAGCACTATCTCGACAGGGCGCGCATCGCCGCGCAGCAGAACTCTCTGCTCGTGCGCACAGACACCGCCGAGGTTCTGGAGCGGCTGACCCGGGTCATGCGCCGGCTCAATCCGGAGACCGAGTTCGATCTTGCGCTGCCGGAGGGCGCGCCGCAACTCGCAATGGAACAGCACGATGTCGAAGAGATTCTCGGCAATTTGCTGGAAAACGCCGCGAAATGGGCTAACGGCAAGGTTTCGATTACAGTAGAAGCGCTCGAGAAGGTCATGAGCGGCTCTGGTCAGAGGTCGCTGATGGATATACTCATCGACGACAACGGACCCGGCATGCCGGACGACCAACTCGAGGAGGCCCTGAAACGCGGCAAGCGACTGGACGAGAGCAAGCCCGGAACGGGTCTTGGCCTGTCGATCGTCACCGAGATCGCCGGCGAATACAAGGGAGCGTTCAAGCTGGAGCGCAGCGCGCTTGGCGGATTGCGCGCCCGTCTGTCGCTTCCGGTTGCGGTTCGGTGAACGCGATCAAAACACGGCCACATTGATGGTCTAAAGAGCAACTCTTACCGGTCAGTCGATGCGAAGGCCCTTACCAATGAAGCCATTGCCGCTTGTATTCGCCAGTATGGTCTTCCTTTCCGGATGCGCCGCATCCGGGAACGAGGCGAGTGCGCCCATTGCCTTCTGGCCGCAGGGCAACTCGGACAACGCGGCGCTCGCCGCGTTCCAGGGCGGGATCATCGATCCGCAGGTCTCCGCCACCTTGAGCCGGGCCGACAGGGCGCGGGCGCTTGAGGCGGAATATCGCGCGCTTGAACTCGATTCGGCCGGAAAGGTTATTACCTGGCAGGGCAAGAAAGACGGCGTCGGCGGCGAAGTCTACGCCGGGCAGAGCTATATCGTTGGCTCGCAGCACTGCCGGCAGTTGCATCACACCGTCAATCAGAACGGCGCAAGCACCGCCTCGCGGGGCGCCGCCTGCCGTGACGAGAACGGCAACTGGGCGCCGCTGGGCTGACGCCTGGCGTATCGTAAACGCGCCTGAATGGCGGTCCTGGCGACCGCATTCCCCCCGGGCAGCGACAATTTTGCATTTTTCATTGGAGTCATTCTAGGTTATCGGCTTGCTGACGAGAACGTAAGCTGAGAAACCGCCCACCGGTCCACCGCGCCGCAAGCGCTGTTTTCGCAATGAACGGGACCCTATGTAACCAAGATGCTGTTCTGGATATTCGCCGCACTGATGACGGTTGCTGTCGCAATCGCCGTGCTTGCTCCCGTCATGCGGCGGGAAACGCGCGGCGTCGCGGATCGTGATTTCGACGCAGAGGTCTATCGCGACCAGTTGTCCGAAATCGACCGGGATATCGAATCGGGCCTGATATCGGCCGAAGAGGCGGAATACGCCCGTGCCGAGGTGGGTCGACGGCTGATCAAGGCTTCGCGCGGCGCGGACGCGACGAGGAAAGCAGGCGGCGGCGCGGCGCGCATCACCGCATGGGTGGTTGTCATCGCCTTGCCGTTGATCGCCATCGGCGGATATTTGTCGTTCGGCAGTCCGGGCATGCCGGCGCTTCCCTTGTCCGCGCGCATGCAGGCCGTGCCCGAAAACGCCGATCTCGCCATGTTGATCAAGCGCGCCGAGGACTATCTGTCGAGCAATCCCGACGACGGCCGCGGCTGGGACGTGCTGGCGCCGATTTATCTTGAAAGCGGCCGCATCGCCGACGCCGAAATCGCCTATGCGAACGCCATCCGGCTGCTCGGATCGTCGGCGCAGCGGCAGGTTGGCCTCGGACAGGCGCTGTTTGCGAAGTCCGGCGGCATCGTGACCGCGGAAGCCCAGGCGGCTTTCGGCGAAGTTCAGAAATTTGCCCCGGACGAGCCCCTTTCGGCCTATTTTCTTGCGCTGGGTCTGGCCCAGGAGGGGCGCAGGGAGGAAGCGGCGACGGCGTTTCGCGCAATGCTGGACAATGCGCCAGCCGACGCCGCCTGGCTGCCCGCCGTGCGGCGGCAACTGGCCGAACTCCAAGACGGCGTGGCTCCCGAGCAGACCCAGCCCGGGCCAACGCGGGAAGACGTAGCAGCGGCCGAAGAGATGACCGACGAGGAACGCGGGCAGATGATCGAAGGCATGGTCGCTTCGCTGGATGCGCGGTTGCGCGACGAACCCGACGACCTGCAGGGTTGGAAGCGGCTGATCCGCTCCTACATGGTGCTCGGACGCTCGGGCGAGGCCGAAGGCGCGCTCGAGCGCGCGCTGGCGGCGTTCGATGGCGAAACAGACGCATTGCGGGAACTGCAGGAAGCGGCGATCGAAGCGGGCGTGCAGCCGGAGGAACGGGTTCAATGACGCGCAAACAGAAACGGCTATCCCTGATCGCAGGCGGCCTCTGCGTGATCGGCGTCGCCGTGTTGCTGGTGATGTTCGCGCTCAGCAGCCAGATCGCCTATTTCCAGTCTCCGACGGATATCGCGGAGGGCGCGGCCCCGCCGAACCAGCGCATCAGGCTTGGCGGTCTTGTGGTGGATGGATCGGTGAGCCAGGGTGAAGGCGCGGAGGTGAGCTTCGGCGTGACCGACACCGCCAACACCGTCGAGGTCGTCTATAACGGCATTTTGCCGGATCTTTTCCGGGAAGGGCAGGGCGTTGTCGTCGAGGGGATATTCGAGGCCGGCAATCCGGTGTTCCGGGCCGACAGCGTGCTTGCAAAACATGACGAGACCTATATGCCCAAGGAAGTCGCCGACTCCCTTAAGGAGCAAGGCGTCTGGCAAGGGAACTGACGGGTGATCATTGAACTTGGACATTACGCCCTCGTTCTGGCTCTGGCGGCGGCGCTTCTGCAGTCGGTAGCCCCGATCATCGGCGTGCGCCGATCCGACGAGGGCCTGATGGCGATGGCGTCGGTCGCGACGACGGCGACGCTTGCGCTGGTGCTGTTTTCCTTCTGCGTATTGACCTGGTCCTATCTGACGTCCGACTTTTCGGTCGCAAACGTCTGGGAAAACTCGCATTCGTTGAAGCCGCTGATCTACAAGTTCTCCGGCGTCTGGGGCAATCACGAGGGCTCGATGCTCTTGTGGGTTCTGATCCTGGTGCTGTTCAGCGCGCTGGTCGCCGGTTTCGGACGCAACCTGCCGGCAGAACTCAAGGCCACGGTGCTCGCCGTTCAGGCCTGGATCGTGACGGCGTTCCTGCTGTTCATCCTGATGACGTCAAACCCGTTTCTGCGGCTCGCGCCAGCGCCGGCGGAAGGGCAGGACCTCAACCCCATCCTTCAGGATCCGGGCCTCGCAATCCATCCGCCGCTGCTTTATCTCGGCTATGTCGGCTTCTCGATCAGCTTTTCCTTCGCTGTCGCGGCGCTGATCAACGGTCGCATCGACGCAGCCTGGGCGCGATGGGTGCGGCCGTGGACGCTGGCCGCCTGGACTGCGCTGACCGCCGGCATCGCCATGGGCTCCTACTGGGCCTATTACGAGCTTGGCTGGGGTGGCTGGTGGTTCTGGGATCCGGTGGAGAACGCCTCCTTCATGCCCTGGCTCGCGGGCACTGCACTGCTGCATTCGGCGCTGGTTATGGAAAAGCGCGAGGCTTTGAAGATCTGGACGATCCTGCTTGCAATCCTGACCTTTTCGCTGTCGCTGCTCGGCACTTTCCTCGTGCGCTCGGGCGTGCTGACATCGGTGCATTCCTTCGCCACAGACCCGCAGCGCGGCATTTTCATCCTGTGTATTCTGGCGATCTTTGTCGGCGGCGCGCTGACGCTGTTTGCGCTGCGCGCCGGAACGCTTTCGCAAGGGGGGTTGTTCGCGCCGATCTCGCGCGAGGGCGCGCTGGTTCTCAACAATCTGTTCCTGACGACGGCGACGGCGACGGTTCTGACCGGGACGCTTTATCCGCTGGTGCTGGAATCGTTGACCGGCTCGAAGATTTCCGTCGGCGCGCCGTTCTTCAACCTGACCTTCAGCCCGCTGATGGTTCCGCTGCTGTTCATCGTGCCCTTTGGTCCGCTGCTTGCCTGGAAGCGCGGCGACCTGTGGGCGGTCACGCAGCGCCTCTATCTCGCGGCGGGCCTGGCGCTCGTCACCGCTCTGGCCGTGCTCTGGTTTACAACCGGCGCGCCGGTTCTCGCCGCATTCGGCGTCGCGCTGGGCGTCTGGCTGATTGCCGGAAGCCTGACCGACCTCGCTCTTCGCGCGGGATTCGGTCGGGCGTCGCCGTCTGTCTTCCTGCGCCGCCTCGTCGGGCTGCCGCGCTCCGCCTTCGGCACGGCGCTGGCGCATTTCGGCGTTGGCGTAACGGTGATCGGCGTCGTCGCCTCCACGGTGTTTTCCACCGAACTCGTCACCCGCATGAAGCCGGGCGACGTGATCGAAGCCGCGGGCTACGAGCTCGCTTTCGACGGGTTGCAGCCGGCCGTCGGCCCCAATTTCACCGAATTGCAGGGGCGCTTCTCGGTCACGAAGGACGGGCGCGCGATTGGCGACATCACATCGGCGAAGCGGCTTTATACAGCGCGGCGCATGCCGACCACGGAAGCTGGCATCATGACGCGCGGCTTCAGTCAGCTTTACGTGTCTCTTGGCGACGAGGGCGAGGACGGAACTGTGGTCGTGCGGGTGTGGTGGAAATCGTGGATCACCTTCATATGGTTCGGTGCGGTGATCATGTCGATCGGCGGCTGCGTATCGTTGCTTGACCGGCGACTGCGGATCGGAGCGCCGGCCCGACGGCGCGCGGCAAGGCCCGCAGCAAGTCCGGAGCCAGCGGAATGACAACGCTTGTCCGACAGGCGCTGCTCGCTTTGATACTGCTGATTGCAGCCGCCGGACAGGCGATTGCCGTCACACCCGACGAAATGCTCGACGATCCAGCGCTCGAACAGCGCGCGCGTGCGATTTCCGCTGGACTGCGCTGCCTCGTCTGCCAGAACCAGTCGATCGACGATTCCGACGCGGAACTCGCCCATGATCTGCGGGTGCTCGTGCGCCAGCGCCTGGTGGAGGGCGACAGCGACGAGGAAGTGATTGACTACGTCGTGTCGCGCTATGGCGAGTTCGTGCTTTTGAAGCCCCGGCTCACGATGCAGACGATCGCGCTGTGGTCGACCCCGGCGATATTGCTGACGATCGGACTGATCTGGCTGTTCGCCTCGATCCGCAGGCGCGCTGCGACAGCCTCCGGCGCGCTTCTTTCCGACGACGAGAAACGCGAACTCGACCGGCTGCTCGACGCAGGCTAAGGCGAGTAACCCCATTCATGACAGGACAGGGAGTCAAACATGGCGTCGAAATCCGTGAAGATCGAGTTTGACGGCCACTCAGGCGCGCGCCTGGCGGCGAGACTTGATACGCCGGATGGCGAGGTTCGGGCCTATGCGCTGTTCGCCCATTGCTTTACCTGCACGAAGGATTTCGTCGCCGCGCGCCGGATCGCGGCCGAACTTGCCCGGTTGGGTATCGCCGTGCTGAGGTTCGATTTCACCGGTCTTGGCGCAAGCGGCGGCGAATTCGCGTCGACCAATTTTTCCACCAATATCGCCGATCTGCGCTCGGCGGTGGATTTTCTGCGTGAAAATTACCAGGCGCCGTCACTGCTGATCGGACACTCGCTTGGCGGAGCGGCGATGCTGGCCGTCGCCGGCGATACGCCGGAGGCGCGCGCGGTCGCGACCATCGGCGCGCCGGCGGACGCCGCGCATGTCCTGAAGAATTTCGGCGCGGACCTCGCTGAAATCGAGAAGCGGGGCGAGGCGCAAGTGACGCTTGGCGGACGCCGGTTTGTCATACAGAAGCAGTTCGTGGAAGACGCAAGAGAGGTGGAAATCAGCCGGCGCATTGCCGCCATGAAGAAGCCGCTGCTGATCCTGCATTCGCCGCTCGACAACATTGTCGGCATCGACAACGCCACGAAGATCTTCACCGCTGCGAAACACCCGAAGAGCTTCGTGTCCCTGGACCATGCCGATCACCTGATCAGCAAGGAGGAGGACGCCGCTTTCGTCGCGACGATGATCTCGGCCTGGGCGTCGCGCTATCTTCCCGAAGACGCGCCCCAGGGCCTGGAGGAAATCGAGGCGGTGCGGGTGAGCGAGACCGGGGAAGGCAAGTTCCAGAACACGGTGCACGCCGGAAAGCACCGGCTGTTTGCCGACGAACCGGAATCCGTGGGCGGCATGGACAGCGGCCCGTCGCCCTACGACTACCTTTCGGCGGCGCTGGGCGCCTGCACGTCCATGACGTTGCGCATGTACGCCGACCACAAGAAGCTCGACCTTGGCCGCATCATCGTCGACGTGTCGCACAAAAAGATGCATGCGAAGGATTGCGAGGATTGCACGCTGCAGCAGCGCGAAAACGGCGGCAAGATCGACCGCTTCGAGCGGGTGATCTCCATCGAACCGGATATTCCGGCTTCGCTGCACGACAAGATGATCGAGATTGCGGGCAAATGTCCGGTGCACCGGACACTGGAATCCACGTCTCACATCGCGACGCGGGTGAAAAAAGACACGGAGTGAGTGCGGGGACGGAGGTTCATGTCGGTTTCCCTCCGCAGTCAATCTGCGAACCGGAAACGGTTCACCACAGCAGAGAACAGCAGTTCGCAAGCATAGAATTTTCTATTGATGTGAACCGGTTAGAGTAAAATTATAGTTATATGGCATGTTATTCTTTTGTTGCCTTTTTGCAACACAAGTTAATTATCAGATCCTTAATAAAACTAAAATTCGACTTCCGCGCGTGACTTTCTCCGGTTTTCGCGGTCAGCTTCAGTATTGAGGGCTGCGCGGGTCATACGCTGGATCAGCGGGCGCGCGGGTCAACGGGGGTCTGGCGATGGGAACTGGCAGCAAATCGCTGCGGTTGCGAGCGTTGGCGCTCGCTCTCGTGTTATCGGCTTTCCCCTTCCCGGCAGCCGTGTTGGCAGCCGACTGGGAGGGGAACGAGTCAACCGACTGGGACGACACGGACAACTGGTCCGGCGGTACGGCCCCGACGAACGGCAGTGACATCCATATCGACCATGCCGAGGCGGATCCGCCCTTCTCACCGGTCATTACTTCGGTGACGACCAATACGAATTTGCCCGCTTCGAATATCTGGGTCGGCAACACCGGCGGCAGTGCATCCGTACTGAGCGTTTCCGGCGGCGGCGTGCTTCATATCCAGAGCGGAACCATCGGCGATGGCGCGGGCTCTGACGGCACGGTGATCGTCACCGGGGCGGGATCGACCTGGGAAGTGACGGGCGATCTCTCGATTGCCCATGAAGGAACCGGCACGCTGATTGTCGAGAACGGAGGCATGGTCAGCAGCGGCTCCGGCACGATTGCCGGATATCCCGGTTCCACCGGAATGGCGACTGTGACCGGCGAGAATTCGGTCTGGGAGACCGGAGATCTGTTCGTCGGCTTTTACGGTACTGGCACGCTCGACATCGCCGATGGCGGTTCGGTCAAAGGCACCGACAGCAGGATCGGCGGCATCAACACGCACGGGACGGTCACGGTGACCGGTGAGAACTCGTCCTGGGAGGTCGACGGCGAACTGCTTGTCGGCTGGTACGGCACCGGCTCGCTGACGATCGCGGATGGCGGCCTCGTCGGTGCGACGGGGGTCGTGATCGCTGACAGTTCTCTCGCCACGGGTACGCTGGCGATCGGCGCTGCCGCCGGAGAGACCGCCGTCGCACCCGGCACACTCGATACGCCGAAACTGACCTTCGGCGACGGGCCGGGCACGCTCATCTTCAACCACACGGATATGACCGGCGACTACGCATTCGCCGCCGACATCGTCTCGGGCGGCGGTTCGGCCTCGATCGAACACCATGCCGGCTATACCCGGCTGACCGGCGACGGCAGCGGCTTCGGCGGAACGACGACCGTCGATGGCGGCGCCCTTGCCGTGGAGAATATGCTCGGGGGAGCAGTCGATGTGCTGGATGGCGGTGCGCTCGGCGGTTCCGGTCAGATCAAGGGCATGGTTACCATCGGCAATGGCGGCGTTCTGGCTCCGGGAAGCTCCATCGGCGCCTTGAACGTGGTCGGCGACGTGACCCAGGAAACCGGCTCGACCTTCGTTGTCGAGGTCGATAATCTCGGCAATGGCGATCTCCTGGATGTCACGGGAAGCTACACGATCCAGACAGGGACGACGCTTGCCATCCAGCCGGAAAACGGTACGGACGACGGGAGCACCTATCCGAAACTAACCGAATACACGATCGTCACCGCCTCCGGCGGCGTGACGGGGACTTTCGACACGGTGACGGAGGATTTCCTGTTTCTGGACGCCATCCTGTATTACGACCCGAACGCGATCCTTCTTGCGCTCGAACAGAATTACGATTTCGTCGATGCGGCGGTCACGCCGAACCAGATGCATATCGCCGGGGCGCTCGACGGGCTTCCCTTCGACAACCCGCTCAGGGAAACAATCATCTTCATCAGGGATGACGAGACCGCCATCGACGCCTTCGACCAGCTTTATGGTGAAATCCATGCCTCGCTCAAGGGCGCGCTGATCGAGAACGGCCAGCAGGCGGTCAGAGCCGTCAACGACCGCATCCACGACGCCTTCGATGCATCTGAAGCCGGCACGTCGATTGCCGCCTATGGCGAGACCGTGGATCCAGCCGGCGGTTTCTGGCTGACCGGCTACGGGGACTGGATGACGACCGACGCTACCGGCAACACCCATGAGTTCGACAACGACCTCTATGGCGTGATGGCCGGTATCGACCACCGGTTGGGCGATTATGGCCGTCTCGGCCTTCTCGGAGGCTACAGCCGCACCAATACCTCAATCGAGGCGCTGGCCTCGGAGGCGGACGCCAACAGCTATACGCTCGGCGTCTATGGCGGGGCGGACAACGGCAGGGCAGGCTTGAGCCTCGGCGCGCTCTATACCTGGCACTCGATCGACAGCAGCCGATACGTCACCAATCCGGCGACGGAGATGCTGGAAGCCGACTACGACGCGCGTTCGCTGCAACTCTTCGCCGAAGCCGGCTACAAGGCGCGGATGGAAGGGTTTTCGGTGGAGCCGTTTGCCGGGGTTTCCTACATCGACCTGCAGACGGATGCGTTTTCCGAGACCGGAGGCATCGCGGCGCTATCCTCTCCGTCGCAGGCGACCAGCACCACCTTTGCGACGCTGGGTCTGCGTATGTCGGCCGAAGTCGCAAGGATGGCGACACTTCGCGGTATGGTGGGCTGGCGGCATGCCTTCGGCGACGTTGACCCGGCCTCCACCTCCACCATTGCCGGCAGCGCACCGTTCTCCATCACCGGAGCGCCGATCGCCGAAGATGCGGCTGTCGTTGAAGCGGGGATCGACATCGAGGCTTCAGACAATTTCACCATCGGTGCATCCTATCAGGGCCAGTTTGGCCACGGCGCCATTGCCAACGGCTTCAACGCAAGGCTGGTCGCGGCTTTCTGAGTCAGCCGGCCGGATGCCGGGTACGGAACTGCCCGGTGAAGTTGATCGAGATCGCGGGCAAGTGTCCAGTGCACCGCACGCTGGAGGCTTCATCGCATGTCGCGACGCGGATGAAGGGCGAGGGCGGTTGATCTCAGCGGTTCAGTACGTCGGAGATCCTCGGTGATGCGAAACTGAGGAAGGCGCGCAGTTTCTGAGGCGCCAGGCTACGTGGTGGGTAGATAAAACTGACCGGCCACGGTTCGGGTTCGAACGACGTGAGTATCCTGACCAGGCGTCCATGCTGCACCGCGTCGGCGATCTGATATGAAAGAACCCGCGTTACCCCGAGACTGGCCTCGGCGGCGGCGATGGCTGCTTCCGCCGTATTGACGACCAGTCGTGAGCGGATAGCCACTGCAATCGCTTCGCGGCCCTCGCCGAAACGCCATGACTTCGGCGACATCAGATTGCCGAATGTGATGCAATCGTGATCGTTCAGGTCCCGGGGATGTTCGGGCGTTCCGTTGCGCTCGAAATAGTCTGGGCTTGCGCAGACGACCTGCCGCACAAAGCCCAGCCGACGCGCCATGAGGCTGCTGTCGGGAAGCGAACCTATCCGGACTGCAAGATCGAAATTCTCCTCGTGCAGGCTGACGGGGCGGTCGGTCTGTTCCAGCCGGACGTCCACCTCGGGATGAGCCTTGAGGAAGTTGGCCACGACCGGCAGGACGTGCAGGCGCCCGAACACGATCGGAGCAGTCAGCGCGAGCGTACCCTTTGGCTTGCTGAACTCGCCGGTGGCGATGCGTTCGGCTTCGGCGACGTCCTCGAGGATCCGCCGCGCCGCCTCCAGATAGGCTGCGCCGGTGTCTGTGAGCGTTAGCCCGCGCGCCGAACGCAGCAGCAATTCCGCTCCAAGTTCCGTTTCGAGTTCCGCCACCTTGCGGCTGACGGTGGCGAGCGGCAAGCGAAGGGATCGCGCTCCGGCTGAAATCGAACCGGCGTCCACGACCGCGGAAAGGATCGACATGGCTTGAAGGCGATCAGTCAAGGGCTCTCACTTTCTGGAAGGGTGATTGCCAATATTACTATCTTCCGAACAATTATGGAAGCTTCTATCGTCATGGCGAGCGTTACAAAAAGGAGGCACGCCATGCGCCCGCCACTTCCGCCTTTCACATGCGAGACCGCCCTGGAAAAGGTGCGCCTGGCCGAAGACGCCTGGAACAGCCGAGACCCCGAAAGGATCGCACAGGCCTACAGCCCGACGAGCCGCTGGCGTAACCGGGACGAGTTCATCACCGGGCGGGACGAGATCGTCGCGTTTCTCACACGTAAATGGACGCATGAACAGGATTACCGTCTGATCAAGGAATTATGGGCGTTTGAAAGTGAGCGCATCGGCGTCCGGTTCGCCTATGAATGGCAGGATGCAGAGGGCCGCTGGTTTCGCGCCTATGGCAACGAAAACTGGGCGTTCGACGCCGATGGCCTGATGACCGAGCGCCACGCCAGCATCAACGACCGACCGATCGCCGAAAGCGACCGCCTGTTTCACTGGCCGCAGGGTCGCCGGCCCGACGACTATCCGTCGCTCTCGGAACTGGGGCTTTGAACAATGGACAGGTCACACCCGGAAGACATTGCCTTTTCGGAAGCCGTCCGAAAGGAGCAGTCGGCGCGCGGCTCCCGCGAGTCAATAAAGCGAATGACGGAGAGGCGTCACTGGCCCAATCGGCTGACTCCTGAGATCATCGATTTTATTGCTCAGCGAAACAGCGCGTTTCTCGGCACCGCAAGCCGGGAAGGCCAGCCATATATCCAGCATCGCGGTGGGTCGCCCGGTTTCATGCGCGTGCTTGACGAGCGGACGATCGGCTTCGCCGACCTCGCCGGGAACCGGCAGTACATAACGATCGGGAACCTGTCGGAGAACCCGGCGGCATTCCTGTTCCTGATCGATTACGCCACCCGCAGCCGCGTGAAGTTCTGGGGTGCGGCCCGGGTTGTCGAAGACGATCCGGATCTGGTCGCCCTCCTGCGGCCCGAGACGGGCGGCCGGGCGGAGCGCGCCATCCTTTTCGAGGTGACGACCTGGGACATCAACTGTCCCGCGCACATACCCGTGATCGTGGACGCCGCTGCTGCGGCCGAGGCGATCGCACAGCGCGATGCGCGGATTGCGGAACTCGAAGCCAGATTGGCGCAAATCGCGGCGACGGCGCCCTGAACAAAACACGGCGGCGTCACGTCGCATCAAAGAATCCGCTGAACCAGGCGGTCGCCTCCCGCAAACGCTAAGAGGAGGCTCAACCCTGCGTCGATGAAGACGCGTCATGAAAGGAAAATGCAATGAACACGATCAGAAACATCATCACGGCAGCGGCGTTCGCGACTTTCGTATCGACCGGCGCGCCGGCCTTCGCTGCGGACGAATACAATGTCTCGACGGGCACTACGCTGAGCGGCGCAGGCGTCGCGTTGCGGGGCGACGACGTGGTCGCCCTGGCGACTGGTCTGGAGGTTGCGGCCGGCCATGCAAAATACACTGTCGAGCGCGACGGCGTGGCCTATTACTTCGCTTCCGAAGAGACGATGAACCAGTTCCAGACGAATCCCGAGCGCTACATGCCGCAATATGGCGGTTTCTGCGCCTTCGGCGTCGCCATCGGCAAGAAGCTGGACGCCGCGCCGCGCTACGCCGACATCGTCGACGGCAAGCTCTATGTCTTTCTGAACGCGGTCGCCTTCGCAAAATACAAGGAAGACAAGGCCGGAACGCTGGCCAAGGCGGAGAAGAACTGGCCCGCCATGCATCATCGTGCCGTCGCCGAAGTCAATGGCGGCGTCTGATCCCGACCGGCTGAAGCCAGGTTGCGAAATGCTCGGCGGCGGCTTTGGCCGCCGTTGCGTTTTTATGCACTGACGGCTTTGAATGACATGATGATCGAGATCGCGGAGGAGTGACTTGAGAGAAAGGGTGTGATGCTGTTTATAAGAAACCGAAGCCGCCTGTTTGAATTTTGATGATGTAATTATTGTTTATGTTAAACATTAAAGCCTGTTGTACTTTTTTTATTTCAGAATTTGCTGTTAAGACTAATTATTCTGTCGGTTAATCATGGTTTTACTGACGAAAATGATAGGGATAGGGAAATATGCCTCATATCATCAGAATTATAACAGGCGCCGTTGCTCTTGCGGCATTGGTGGGCTGCAGTGAAACTTCCGGCAGCGGCGGCGGAACCATGCAGGCGTCGCCGTCCGGGCCTCCGTTTGTCACAACAATGGACGCCTCGGTGAGCAACGTGGCGGTCAGCGCCTGCCGTGATGCGCTGGATGCGCAGACGGACGGAGCCGTGCAGGTGGTCGGATCCGAGTTTTCCGAGGCGAACAGCGCCGTCTACATGCGGGTCGGCGCCAATGGCGCGCCCTGGCGCTGCCTGGTGGCGAATGACGGACGGGGCGCGTCGCTCATGTTCCTGGGCGACGAAGGCGCACTCTGATAGCGCCGGGTCGAAGCGCCGCACTTGGCCGGCGCTTTGGACATCCCGCAACAGTCCAGATCGCGGCTCTGAGCGACAACGCCGCATTTCCTGAGTTTTTTAAGCGGCGATCCGTGGACGACGGATTGGCGCGCTCCTTTCTGAGCTGAAAATGCAAAGCTGCGTAGACCTTGC
The DNA here is from genome assembly GCF_039888615.1 of Hoeflea sp. CAU 1731. NCBI lineage: Bacteria > Pseudomonadati > Pseudomonadota > Alphaproteobacteria > Hyphomicrobiales > Rhizobiaceae > Hoeflea > Hoeflea sp. CAU 1731. The sequence goes on from NZ_JBDQQS010000019.1 coordinate 88,410, forward strand.
GATGGAACCGGATTCGTTGATGGCGCAAGAAGCATCTCTTCTGGTCATCTTGAACCGCTGCCCCAATTCGGATAAGTCGTTTGTGACAGAAATATGACAAAACAGTAACAACGGGAACCAGCCTCGAACGGGAGAACTTTCCATGGCCAAAAGCAGAATCTCAAACACAGTACGCACAAGCATCGGTCGGTTGGCGGCCGGCGTGTTTATCGGCGCGACGCTTGTCGCCGCAGTTCCGGGAATATCCCAGGCTGGCAACATTACTGTCTATACTTCCTATGAAGAAGACGAACTGGCGGCGTTTCTCGAGGCAATGAAGGCGGACCTGCCGGACGTCGATGTGGACGTGCTGCGTCTGTCGACGGGCGACCTCAGGGCCCGCATGCTGGCCGAGGCCGGCAATCCGAAACACGACGTCATCTGGGGGTGGGCGGCGACGTCAATGGTCGACCCGCGCATCGTCGAAATGATCGAGCCCTATTCGCCGGCCGATATCGACAAGGTGCCGGCGCGCTTCCGCGACAAGGACGGCAACTGGTTCGCCACCACCGGGTATATGGGCGCATTCTGCGTCAACAACGAAGAGATGGCGAAGGACGGCCTGACGACGCCCACTTCGTGGCAGGATCTCACCAAGCCCGAATATGAGGGCAAGCTGGTGATGCCGAACCCGGCGAGCTCCGGCACCGGCTATCTGCACATCGCCTCAATCCTCCAGATGATGGGCGAGGAAGAGGGCTGGGCCTATCTCGACGCGCTCGACAAGAATATGGACCAGTACATCAAGTCTGGCTCCAAGCCCTGCAACGCGGCGAGCGCCGGCGAGAACACCATCGGCATCTCGTTCGCGCTGCGCGCCATCAAGAACATCGACGAAGGCTATCCGATCACGATGGTGATCCCGAGCGAGGGCGCCGGGCACGAACTGGAAGCCAACGCGCTGATGAAAACATCGCAGAACAAGGAAGACGCCAAGAAATTCCTCGACTGGACCGTCTCCAAGGGCGCCGAGGCCGAGTACAACAAGTGGAAGTCGATCGTGACGATGCAGGGTCGCGACATGCCAGAGAAGTTTACCGACGCCGGGCTTCCCGACGACATCTCCACCGTGCTGTTTGAAGTCGACTACGGTTGGGCCGCAGAAAATCGCGACCGCATTATCGCCGAATGGCAGAAGCGGTACGAAAACTGAGTAGACGCGCGGGGAGGCAAAGCTTCCCCGCTTTTCCTTTGAGGCCTTGCATGTTTCTGAGTTTACGTGGCGTCACCAAACGCTTCGTCTCTCTGGTGGCGGTGGATCACGTCGATCTCGATCTCACCGAGGGTGAATTTGTCTGCTTTCTCGGCCCGTCAGGGTGCGGCAAGACGACCCTTTTGCGCCTGATCGCCGGCCTGGAGATGCTGGACGAAGGCGAAGTGCTGCTCGAAGGAACCGACCTTGCAGGCCTGCCGGCGCGCAAGCGCAATTTCGGCGTCGTTTTCCAGTCCTATTCGCTGTTTCCCAACATGACGGTGGCGAAGAACGTTGCCTACGGTCTGGAATGCAGAAAATGGCAGGAGGCGAAAATCGAGGCTCGTGTGGCCGAGATGCTTGATCTCGTGCATCTGAGCAACGACGCCGGCAAATATCCGCACGAGCTGTCCGGCGGTATGCAGCAACGGGTCGCGCTGGCGCGCGCTTTGGCGCCTGAACCCGCCGTGCTGCTTCTCGACGAACCCTTGTCGGCGCTCGACGCCAAGGTGCGTGAATCGCTGCGCGGCGAAATTAGCGAACTGCAGAAACGTCTTGGCATTACCACGATCATGGTCACCCACGACCAGGACGAGGCGATGGAGATGGCCGACCGGATCGTGGCGCTCAATCACGGTCGCATCGAGCAGGTCGGCAGCGCGGAAGAGCTCTACTGGGATCCGGCGACGCGCTTTGTCGGCGAATTCATCGGCCGCATCAACATGTTGAGCTCGCCCGATCTTTGCGCCGGACTTGATACGACAGCCGGGGAAACGGTGCTTGCGATCAGGCCCGAGCATGTGATCGTCACCGACGGCGGTGCGCATAGCGGAACCGTGCGCAACGTTGCTTTCCTGGGCAACACCATGCGGCTCGGCGTCGAGGCGGGCGGGCAAGATCTCGAAATCGAGGTGCATGGCCGGCGCAGACGCATGCAGGTTGGCGACACGGTGACCTTCGATCTGCCCGACGACCGTGTCAGGCGGCTCGCCGCATCGTCGCCATGACGGTTTCCCGGACGTCCCGCCTGCTGGAATCGGACCGTGTGTTCGGCGTCGCCACGGTGATGGCGACCATTCTGCTGCTCGTCACATTTGTGCTGATCCCGCTCTGGGCGATCCTGAAGAACTCCTTTGTCACACCGGACGGCAGCATCGGCTTCGGCAATTTTATCCATTACTTCGCCGATGCGCGTTTCGTGACGATCGTCGGCAACACGTTCGAAGTCGGGATCAGCGTGACGCTGGCCGCACTGGCGCTCGCTTACGGGTTCGCCTATGCGGTCCAGCGCACCACGATGCCCTTCAGGAACGTGCTGAGGATCGTCGCGCTGCTTCCTATTTTCTCGCCTTCTCTGGTGCAGGCGTTGGGCCTGCAGTTCCTTCTCGGCCGCAACGGGTTCGTCAATCGCACCTTCGGCACCGAGATCGACATATACGGATTCTGGGGCATCTTCATTTCTGACCTGGTATACGCCTTTCCGCACGCCTTCCTGATCCTGTCGACGGCGCTTGCGGTTGCCGATGCGCGGCTTTACGAATCGGCGGACAGCCTGGGCGCAGGCGCGTGGAGGATATTCAGAACAGTGACGCTGCCGGCGACGCGGTACGGCCTCGCGTCGGCCGCTTTCGTCGTTTTCACAATCGTGATCACAGATTTCGGCAACGCGGTCGTCATCGGCGGCAACTACTCGGTTCTGGCGGTCGAGATATACAATCAGGTGTCGGGGCAGGCGAACTTCTCCATGGGCGCCGTCATCGGCGTGTTGCTGCTGCTGCCGGCCGCACTCGCCGTGATAGGGGAAAAATGGATCGCGCGACGGCAGTTCGCCTCGCTCACCTCGCAGTCGATCCCCCTGGTGGTGCAGCCGAACCGCGCGCGCGACGCCGCCTGGTTCGTCTATTCGGTGATCGTGGCGCTGGCGATCCTGTCGCTGGTCGCGATCGTCATCTATGCCAGCTTCGTCAGGCTTTGGCCGTACAATCTCAGCTTCTCGCTGCGCCATTACCAGTTCGACGTGCAGAACGGCATCCAGCCGCTGTGGACGAGCATCTATGTGGCGCTTCTGACAGCCTTTTTGTCGGTCTTCTTCGTTACGGGGGCCGCCTACGTCAACCACGCCTTTCCGATGCGGGCGAGCCGCGTATTGTACTTCATGGCGATCCTTCCCGCAGCGGTGCCGGGCATGGTGCTGGGGCTTGGTTACATCCTCGCCTTCAATACCCCGGGTCAGCCCGTCTACTGGATCTACGACACGATCCTCATCATCGCGCTGTGCAACGTCTATCACTACCACGCACAGGGATTCCTGCTGGCGACGACGAACATCAAGCAGATCAGTTCGACCTTCGACGAGGCGTCCGCGACGCTGGGCGCGACGAAGCTTCGAACGGTGTGGCGGGTGACGCTGCCGATGATCTGGCCGACGGTGCTGGCGGTCGGCGTGTTCTTCTTCATGCGCGCCATGGTGACGCTGTCGGCGGTGATCTTCCTGATAACGCCGTCGACGCAGCTCGCCGCCGTCTCGGTGCTCTATCTCGACGACCGCGGCGCGCTGAACCAGGCCGCGGCCTTCGCCGTGTGCATCATGGCGACAGTCGTCGCGTTCCTCATCATCACCCAGCTCGCTTTACGACTGGCGGGCATTCGCGGCGTCAGCCTGGTGCGGTGATCGCCAGCGGTCGTCGATGCTCTGACGCTTCCTCCACATGACAGCGCCGTTTCTGTCAACCGGCTGTCACGAAGGTTTGCTCATATGAGCAAAACAGTGGAGGACGCATGGACAGGCGGTCGGCAATTCTCGCGGCGGCGCAGCGGCACGGTCGGGTTACGGTGGACGGGCTGGCCGGCGAGCTTGGCGTGTCCGCCCACACGATTCGCCGCGACCTGAACGCGCTCTGCGAGGAAGCCAAACTGCGGCGCCTGCACGGCGGGGCCGAGTTCATGGACGGCACAGCGAACATGCCTTACGGCGCTCGCTCCGTGCTGAACTACGACGCCAAGCGCGCCATCGCCGAGGCGGTCGCCGACATGGTTTTCGACGGAGCGACGGTGTTCATATCGATCGGCAGCACGCCGGCCATTATCGCGCGCACCCTGTCGCGCAAGGAAGCGCTCACCGTCGTCACCAACAATCTGAACGCCGCCATGGCGCTCTCCGAGAACACGACGAACCGGATATTTCTGCCGGGCGGCGAAATGCGGCTTCCTGACGGTGACTTCCTCAACGAGGCGTCGATGGAGCTGTTTGGGTCGCATGAGGCCGATTTCGGCGTTTATGGCGTGGGCGGCGTCGACAAGGCAGGCGGTCTGTTCGATTTCCATTCGACCGAAGTGAGCGTCCGCGAGCAGATAAGGGCGAACAGCCGTAAATCGGTTCTTGTCGCGGACAAGAGCAAGTTCGGTCGCCGCGCCGCCGCAGCCGGAGGAACACTCGGCGACGCCGACAGCGTCGTTATTGATGCGCGCCCCGACGAACCCTACGCGGCGCTGCTGGACCCGATCGCCGATCGGCTGGTTGTAGCCGCGATGGCGGAGGCCTGACATGCAGGGCGCTCCCTATGTCGCGCTGCGCAACGTGACCCGCCAATGGGACGGTCGCGGCGGCGTTGCCGATGTTTCGCTTGAGGTGGGCGAAGGCGAATTCGTATCGATTCTCGGCCCTTCCGGGTGTGGCAAGTCGACCTTGCTGCGCATTATCGCCGGGCTGGAGACGCCGCAGAGCGGGACGGTGCATATGTCCGGCCGCGACGAGGCCCACGTGCAGGCCTCGAAGCGCGGATTGTCAATGGTCTTCCAGTCCTATGCGCTGTTCCCGCACCTGACCGTTCGCGAGAACGTACTGTTTGGCATGCGGGTGCGCCGGACGCCGGCGCGCGAGCGGGAGGCCAAACTGGCCGAGGCGACCGCGATGCTCGGACTGGAGGGGCTGGAGCGGCGCAAACCCTCGCAGCTATCCGGCGGCCAGCGACAACGCGTGGCGCTGGCCCGCGCGGTGGTCTCCGGACATCCGCTGTGCCTGATGGACGAACCGCTGTCGAACCTGGACGCGAAGCTGCGTCACTCCGTGCGCCGGGATATCAAGGCTCTGCAACGCCGGCTTGGACTGACGGTGATTTACGTCACGCATGACCAGACCGAAGCGATGTCGCTTTCGAACACGATCGTGCTGATGCGCGAGGGAAGGGTGGAGCAGATCGGTTCGCCGCAGGCACTCTACTCAGAACCGGAAACCATATTCGCAGCGGAGTTCGTGGGCGAGCCGCCCATGGCCATGGTCGACGGCGCGGCGCTGGGCGCGCCTGATACGTGGATCGGCGTACGGCCCGAACACCTGTCCGTTGCAGCAGCAGGACAGGCTGACCTGACCGGGCTTGTCCGCGAGGTCGAATATCTGGGAGCGGAGACGCATGTCGTTGTCGATCACGACGCGGCCCGCGGCCTGATCGTCTCCGCCTCAGGGTATTCCGACTGGCGCCCGGGTCAGAGCATCGGATTGACGCTACCAGGAAAATTCCGGGTCCTTTTTGACGCCCACACCGGGCGAAACAAAAAGGACCCGCAGCAGAATTGCGGGGCGAGCCATCGCCAAACGGAGCCCCGTGATAGCCACACGGCACATCATCCACAATCTGTGACCGACTGAAAGGAAGAGACCATGCTTCGCTACACCACTGCCGCGGCAATGCTCGCCGCGAGCACTGCAATTGTCAATCCGGCCCAGGCAGAGACCGAACTTACCATGTACTACCCGATCGCCGTCGGCGGGCCGCTGACCGCGGTTGTTGACGGGATCGTCGCCGAGTTCGAAGAGCAGAACCCGGACATCTCCGTGGAAGCAATCTACGCCGGCAATTACGACGATACCCGCATCAAGGCGCTCGCGGCGCTGAAATCCGGGGATCCGGCGCAGCTGGCCGTCATGTTCTCCATCGACTCCTATGACCTGATCGAGCAGGACCTGATCGCGCCATTCGACGACGTGGTTGCAAGCGATGAGGAAAAGGCCTGGTTGGACGGCTTCTATCCGGCGCTGATGGCTAATGGAACCGTCGAGGGACAGACCTGGGGCGTTCCGTTCCAGCGCTCGACCATCGTCGCCTACTACAACAAGGACATGTTCCGAGAGGCCGGCCTCGACCCGGAAAATCCGCCCAGCAACTGGGACGAACTGGTTGAAGCCGGCAAGGCGTTGACCAATGACGAGCACTATGGCCTGATGATCCCGTCCACCGGTTACCCCTACTGGATGTTCCAGGCGCTGGCGATCCAGAACGGCAAGGAACTGATGTCGGATGATGGTCTGACGACCAATTTCGACGACGAGAAAGTTGTCGAGACGCTGGACTTCTGGAAGTCGCTTTCGACCGAGCACGGCGTCATGCCGCAAGGAACCGTGGAATGGGGCACCCTGCGTCAGGCCTTCCTTGAAGGCAAGACGGCGATGATGTGGCATTCGACCGGCAATCTGACGGCGGTCAAGGACAACGCCGAATTCGATTTTGGCGTCGCCATGCTGCCAGGCAACGAACGCCTTGGCTCGCCGACCGGCGGCGGCAATTTCTACATCTTCAAGGACGCTTCTGAAGAGGAACGCAAGGCGGCTCTGGAATTGATCAAATTCATGACGTCTCCCGAACAGGCCGCCAAATGGTCGATCGCGACAGGCTATATGGGCGTTTCTCCGGCGGCTTACGAAACGGAAGCGCTGAAGGCCTATACGGCGGAGTTCCCGCCGGCGCTCGTTGCGCGAGACCAGCTCGAACACGCCGTTGCGGAATTCTCGACCTTCGAGACAGCTCGCGTGCGTGAAGGCCTCAACAACGCGATCCAGGCGACGTTGACCGGCGAAAAAACCGCTGCTGAAGCGCTCGGCGAGGCGCAGCAGTCGGCCGACCGCCTGCTGTCCAACTATCGCTGATCGAACGAGGACGCGCCGGCAAGCCCGGCGCGTCCGACCAATCACCATGACCGCCAACGCTGCCGATTTTTATCACTCCGAACGCCGCCGCCGAGCGATCCACGGCTGGCTTCTGCTGACGCCCACGCTGGTGATGCTGACGGCGTTCGCCTTCTATCCCTCTATCGCCACCGTCTGGACGAGCCTGTTCAGCCGCGGGAAACGCCGCAACCCGTCGGAATTCGTCGGACTGGAGAACTATGCGCGGCTGTTCGAGGATCCGACGTTTCGCGAGGTGGCGCTCAACAATATTCTCTACGCCGCGGTGACGATCCCTGTATCGATCGCAATCGCGCTTGTCATGGCGCTCTGGGCGAATTCGAAGATTCCGGCGCGCAGTTTCGTGCGTTCCGCCTATTTTACGCCGACGGTATTGCCGATGATCGCGGCGGCGAACCTCTGGCTGTTTTTCTACACGCCCGGTTTCGGCGTGCTCGACCAGATACTGTCTTTGTTCGGAGCGCCATCGGTGAACTGGCTCGGCCAACCGGAAACGGCCCTGTGGGCGGTCTGCGCCGTGACCATCTGGAAGGAATCCGGTTTCTTCATGATCTTCTACCTCGCCGCGCTCCAGACCATTCCCGAAGACCTTCGCGAGGCGGCCGAAATCGAGGGCGCGAGCCGCTGGACATACACGCGCCGCGTGGTGCTGCCGCTCCTGATGCCGACCACGCTCTTCGTGCTGGTCAACGCGCTGATAAATTCGGTCAAGCTGATCGACCATCTCTTCATACTGACGAAAGGAGGGCCTTCGAACAGCACCAAGCTGATCCTCTACTACATCTGGGAGAGCGCCTTCGCTTTCTTCGACGCGCCCGCCGCAGCGGCGATGACCGTCGTCGTGCTGATCGTGCTCGGCGTTGTCGCGGCGCTGCAGTTTCGGCTGCTCGACAGAAGGATTCACTATCAATGAGCTGGATAGCAAGACATGCCGAGGCGGCGTTGGCGCTGGTCGTGGCGATTGTCTGGATCTCGCCGCTGGTGTTCGCCGTGTGGGCGGCGTTCCACGCACCGACCGATGCGATCAACTTCAACCTTGCCGCGCCCTGGACGCTGGACAATCTCCGGACCGCCTGGGACGGCGCGCCGTGGCTGCGCTATTTCCTAAATACTTTCCTGCTGGTCACCAGCGTGCTGGCCGGGCAGTTTTTTCTCTGTACCCTAGCGGGTTTCGCCTTTGCGCAAATCGAGATACCCGGCAAGGACGTGCTCTTCGTGCTCGTGCTCTTGCAGCTTTTTATCCTGCCGGAGGTGTTGATCGTCGAGAACTACGCGGTCGCCGCACAACTGGGCCTGCTGGACAGCATTCTCGGCATTGGCGCGCCTTACATGGCGTCAGCCTTCGGCATTTTTCTGATGCGCCAGACCTTCAAATCCGTCCCGAAAGAACTGGACGAGGCGGCCCGGGTGGAGGGCTGCAGCACGCTGGGCGTGCTTTGGCGTGTCTACGTGCCGGCCGCCCGGTCGACCTATCTCGCCTATGCGCTGGTCTCGATCGCCACCCACTGGAACAATTTCCTGTGGCCGCTGATCGTGACGAACTCGGACACGACGCGGCCTTTGACGGTGGGTCTGTCGATCTTCGCAGCGCCGGAGAACGGCGTGGACATATCAGTGATTTCCGCTGCGACGATCATGGTGATCGCGCCGCTGTTGATCCTGTTCCTGGTCTTCCAGCGACAGTTCGTTCAGGCCTTCCTACGGGCGGGGATCAAGTAGGGCGGCGCGGCGCCCAGTCATACCGCCTTGGTTTTCGTCGTCATTACCGACGTCGGGTAGCTTCTTGAGATGCTGTTGGCCGCTGCTCTGAGACGTGGCAGGAATTGCTCGACCAGTTCGTCGAGTTCGATATCCATGTTGTGGCAGCTGATACTGATCGAGGCGAAGCAATGGTTGTCGCGGCTGAAAACGGGCACCGCGACGCTCTTGATCGTCAGGTCGAGGCCGCCGTCATTAGTCGCATAGCCTTTTTTCGTCGCTTCCGTGACGATGTCGTGAAGCTGCTTTCGGTCGGTGATCGTCCTTGGCGTCAATTGCGTGAGCGCGCTGCGTTCCAGAATGTCCTCCATCTCCTCGACGGGCATCTGCGCCATCATTGCGCGGCCGGTCGCAGTCAGCGGCGCGGGAAACTGAAGCCCAACGGTCATGGACGTGCGGACGAAGCCCTTCGCCGGCACGCCGCACACGAAAATGACGTCCGTGTCGTCGAGCACGGAGGCTGACGACGAGACATGCAGCGAACCCTCGATGACCTGCTCCATGTGCGGCATCATCAGGTCTGTGACCGCAACGGAAGACAGGAAAGCATGGCTGAGCGTGAGGATTCGCGGCTGTAGAACGAAGAGGTTGCCGTCGGACTTCAGGTAACCCATTCCCGTCAGCGTATGCAGGAGCCGGCGGGCGGTCGCGCGCGAAAGTCCCGTGCGCCTTGCGGCTTCGGACAGCGTCAAACCGTTCGGTCCGCCATCGAACGCCTCGAGAATATGAAGGCCGCGCTCCAGAGAGCGCACCCATTCCTTCTGGTCCTGCTTTGGTTCCGCCATTCTGATGCCTCCATCCAACAAACTACGCCTGTCGTTCATCGTCGCGCAGCGTCGCCAATCGCCCCGACAGGATTCGGGAGCGACGTCCAGTTACACGAAAAATCGATCGTAATCACCCGGCCGGCGTTTTTGCGACTGCAATGTTGACAACTCCATGAGAAGAATCATAGTGTTCATTGTACGAACATTTGTTCGCATAGTGAACACATATTTTGGAGCGCTGTCCGGATGCCGGATCGCAACACGACCCCTCCCGCCGCCCCTGCGGCAAAAGGCGATCATTTCGACTACATCGTCGTCGGCGCGGGATCCGCCGGTTGCGTTCTGGCGAACCGGCTGTCGGAAGATCACACGAAGAGGGTTTTGCTGCTCGAAGCCGGTCCGGACACGAAGCCCGGCGAAGTGCCGGCTGACATTCTCGACAGCTATCCGCACCACGCCTATTACAACGCCGCCTACCACTGGCCGGGATTGAAGGTGGCGAACGGCGTGCTCGGCGAAGCTGCCGAAACCAAGGCCTATGAACAGGGCCGCATCATGGGCGGTAGTTCCAGCATAAACGGCATGATGGCCATCCGGGCGCTCCCTTCGGATTTCGACGACTGGAAATCCCTTGGCGCGCTTGGCTGGGCATGGGACGACGTCGCTCCGTATTTCAGGAAGCTGGAGCGCGATCTGGACATGACCGGGGCCGGCCATGGATCGGAAGGCAGGCTTCCGGTGCGCCGCATTCCGCGCACCGAATGGCCGGGTTTTTCTGAAGCCGCCTGCCGCGCCATCGAAGATGCCGGATTTGCCTACAGGAAAGATCACAATGACGGTTCGGAGAACGGCGTCTACCCTATGCCGATCAACAACCGCGGCGATGAGCGCGTGTCGGTCGCCGCGGCTTATCTGGATTCCGGGGTCCGAAGCCGACCCAACCTGTCCATCAAGTGCAATGCGCACGCCGAGCGGATAGAAATCGACGGCGGTCGGGCGACGGGCGTCGTCGCGCGGCTTGACCACGTCTCCGTCACGCATACGGCGGAGGAGGTCTTCCTTTGCTGCGGCGCCTTGCACACACCGACGCTTTTGATGCGATCCGGCGTCGGAGAGGCAAGCATGCTGTCCAACGCGGGACTGGAGGCCCGCTTGAACCGGCCGGGCGTCGGCGCCAATCTGCAGGACCATCCGACCGTTGGTATAGCCTCGTACATCGTCCCTTCGGCGCGATTGTCAGCCCAAATGCGCAGGCACCTGTTGCTGGGAGCGCGCTACAGTTCCGGATTGTACGGATGCTCGGAAGGGGACATGTACCTGCTTTGCGCCAATCAGGTCGCATGGCACAGCATTGGCAAGCAATACGCCGCGCTGATCGCCTGGGTGAACAAATCCTATTCGCGCGGCTCCGCCAGGCTCGACAGCCGGAACCCGCACGGGGAACCGATCGTCGACCTGAATCTCCTCGACGACCAGCGCGACATGGCCAGGCTGGTGGGCGCCGTGAAGTTCATCGCCGAACTGTATCGCCACGAAGCGTTGCGCGCGGTGGCTCCGGCGCCGTTCGCGGCGAGTTACACGGATCGCGAACGCCGGCTCGGAAAATCCACGCCGATGAACAGGCTGCTCGCCGGCGTCGGCGCGGCGTTGATCGATTCTAACGCCTTTTCCAGACGGTTCGTCACGGACCATATCATCGCGCCCCAAGGCGATCTCTCTGCGCTGATTTCAAACGAAAACCGGCTTGTCGACTGGATTCGCGGCAACGTCACCCACGGATGGCACGCCTGCGGAACCTGCAGAATGGGCGCGCGCGAAGACCCCGGCGCGGTGCTGGACAGCGATTGCCGCGTCATCGGCGTCGATGCGCTGCGGGTCGTGGACGCCTCGGCGATGCCGTCCATCGTCAGCGCCAACACAAATCTGACAACCATCATGATGGCGGAAAAGATCAGCGATCACGTCAAGAACAAAAGGCTATCTTCATGAACCGAATCGAACCCTCAACGCCCAATCAGCAGCTCTACGCCGCGTGCGGCTTTTATCTGGACGGAAAATGGGAGTTTCCGGATGATGCGCGGCCTCTCGACGTGGTCGACCCCGCCAGCGAAGATGTGATCGGACGCATTCCGCTTGCCCGCGAGGCGGATCTTGAAAAGGCCGTGCAGGCAGCGTCACGCGCATTCGAAACATGGCGCCGGAGTCACGCCTGGGACAGGGCCGCGCTTCTGAAGACAACCGCTCGGCTTCTGCGTGAGAACGCGTCGGCCCACGCGGCGATTTTCAGCCTCGAACAGGGCAAGCCGATCGCGGAAGCGGTGCGTGAAATCGGCATGGCCGCCGATCACTTCGACTGGGCAGCCGAAGAGGCGATCCGCCTGACGGGCCAGATCGTGCCGGCGCGCCCGGCTGGAACGATCACTACCGTGGAACATCTTCCCGTCGGCGTGGTCGCGACCTTCACGCCGTGGAATTTTCCGGCGCTCCAGATCGCCGCCAAGGTCGCCTACGCCCTGGCCGCCGGATGCACGGTGGTTCTCAAGCCCTCCGAGGAGGCGCCCGGCATCGCAATGCTGATTGTCCAGGCGCTGCACGACGCGGGACTGCCGCCAGGCGCGCTCAACATGGTGTTCGGCGAGCCGTCTGAAGTCTCCCGGCACTGGCTTGCCGCGCCGCAGGTAAAGGCCATGTCCTTTACCGGCTCGACGCGGGTCGGCAAACTGCTGGCGCCGATGGCGGCCGCGTCGCTGAAACGCATGACGCTGGAGCTCGGCGGACACGCGCCCGTCATCGTCTATCCCGATTTCTCGCCGAAAGTGGCTGCTTCCCTGGCGGGGGCGGTCAAATTTCGTAACGCCGGTCAGGCGTGCGTCTCGCCGAGCCGCTTTTTCGTGCACGAGCGCATCGCGGATGAATTCACCGGAGAGCTCGTCGCATTTGCAAAATCCCTGAAACTCGGTCCTGGAACCGACAGCGAAACGACGATGGGTCCGCTCGTCAACCGGTCGCGGCTCGATGCGGCGGAAGATCTGGTCAAGGACGCTCTCGACCAGGGCGCGATCCTGCATTGCGGCGGCGGCAGGCCCGGCGACCGGAACACCGGCTTCTTTTTCGAGCCCACGGTTCTCTCCAATGTCGCGCCTTCCAGTCGGATCATGAAGGAGGAGCCTTTCGCGCCGATCGCGCCCGTCGTGGCGTTCGGCGACACAGACGATGTCGTCGCCATGGCCAATGACGTCGAATACGGGCTCGGCGGTTACATCCTGTGCAACGACCAGGCCTTGGCCGAACAGGCCGCCGATGGACTCGACACCGGCATGGTCGGCGTCAACAATCTGGCGCTGGCCGGCGCCGACACGCCCTTCGGCGGCGTCAAGGCCAGCGGGATCGGCCGCGAAGGCGGGCCGGGCGCTCTCGAGGAATTTCTGCAGAAGAAAATGACGAAACGGGCTATTGCGCGCTAGCGTCCGGGCCTTGCAATTAACATGAGAAGGAACCGAATTTATGGGGAATACCGCTGAGGATCTCGGCCCGAACCAGCGATTGATTGGCATTGAGGGATCGCGCGCGCAACTCGCGACGCCGTCTCTCGTCATCGATCTCGACGTGATGGAGAAGAATATGCGGACGATGGCCGACATCTTCTCGAAGCGGCCGCAGAACCTCCGGCCGCATGCGAAAACGCATAAATGCGCAACCATCGCCAAAAAGCAGATAGAGCTTGGAGCGCTCGGCGTATGCTGCGCCAAGCCGGGAGAGGCGATCAGGCTCGCCGAAGCGGGCGTGTCGAGCGTGTTGCTGACTTCGCCTGTCGTCGACGCCTACAAGGTTCGCAGGCTGGTCGGATTGCATGCCGAATTGAAGGAACTCATTTTCGCGGTCGACAGCAGGCTAGCCGTGGACCTGATTTCCGCCGCGGCGACTGAAGCCGGCGTCGACATTCCGGTAATCGTCGACATCGGCATCGGCAACAATCGAACCGGCGCGCGCGACACGGCGGCGGCAGTCGATCTTGGCAAATACATTACGTCGAAGGCAGGCGTCACGCTTTCCGGGATACAGTGCTATGCGGGCTACGTTCAGCATATCGAAGACCCGGAGAAGCGCGCATTCGAGGCCAAACGCTCTCTCAAGGGGATCGGCGACACGAAGGCCGCAATGTTCGAGGCTTTCGGAGAACTCCCGATTTCATCCGGCAGCGGTACGGGTTCCTACGATATCGACCTGGAGGCGGACGTCTTCAACGAATACCAGGTCGGCTCATACATCTTCATGGACGTGGAATACAACGCGGTGACAAGACCAGACCAAACGGCAGGGCCGTTCGCGACCTCACTGTTCGTCCAGACGACGGTGATCAGCGCCAACGTCGAGGGCAAGGCGACCACCGACGCAGGCTACAAATCCTTCGCGATGGACGGCCCGAGCCCGAAGGTCTTCTCCGGCGCCTCCCGCGAAACCGAGTACAAGTTTCTAGGAGACGAGCATGGTTGGGTGCATCTGCCTGCAGGGGGGAAAGACCTGATGGCGGGCGATGTCCTGACATGCGTCACGCCGCACTGCGACCCAACAGTCAATCTTTATGATTTCTATCACATCGTGCGCGGCGACACGCTGGTCGACATCTGGCCGATAGAAGCGCGTGGCTGCAGCTGGTGAACGCGATGAAAGGCGCGTAGGTCATTGGAAAAGGCTTTCCGGAAAATCTGTCAGGCGCTGATGCTGTTCGGCGGCGCAGGCGTTGTCCTCATGATGACGAACGTCACCCTCGACGTCCTCCTGAAGGTTATCTGGAACACGCCTATTCAGGGGACGATCGAGATCTCGTCCTACTACTACATGGTCGCCATCGTGATGCTGCCGATGGCGCTGGTCGAACTGGATGACGAGCAGGTCGTCGTCGACCTCGCCTTCAATCATTTCCCCGCCTGGCTGCAGCGCATCTGCCTGACGCTGGTCTGCGCCGCCGCCATGGCGATACTTCTCGTCATGACCTGGCGGACGGGCCAGGACGCGATCCGGGCGTTCCGCGTCGGCGAGGTTGTGATGGGCAATCGCGAAATCATCGTGTGGCCGGCGAGATGCATGCTGCCGCTGGGCTTTGGCCTGGCGGCGATCGCATCGGGCCTACGCATGGTGATGGCGGCGCTCGGCATGCCGGTGACCCGATCCAGCCACGAGTACACGGCATGAGCAATCTGGCGATAGGATTGACCGGCATCGGCGTGCTGTTTGCTCTCCTGGCGATCCGCATGTCAATCGGCGTGGCGCTGATGGCCGTTTCATTCGTCGGCATATGGATCATGCTGAACCTGACGGCGGCGTTCGGGATCGTCAGCGCGCTTCCCTTCAACCTGATCGGCGACTGGTCGCTGACCGCAATTCCGATGTTCCTGTTCATGGGCTTCGTCGCCGCCAATACCGGTATGACGGCGGGGGCGTTCGAATTGCTGCGGCTTGTGCTCGCAAGAGTGCCGGGCGGTCTGGCTTCGGCCGCGGTGGGCGCCTGCGGGATGTTCGCGGCTGCTTCGGGTTCGAGCATCGCGACAACCGCCGCGATGTCGCGCATCGCCGTGCCGGAAATGCTGAAGGCGGGATATCACCCCACCCTGGCGACCGGCGTGGTCGCAGCTTCCGGAACGCTGGGGTCGCTCATTCCGCCGTCCATCCTGATGGTTCTTTACGGAATTTTTACCGAACAGTCGATCGGACAGCTGTTCATCGCCGGCTTCATTCCGGGCGTCCTTTCCGCCGCCATTTACATGATGATGATCACCGTGCGCTGCAGCCGCAATCCGGACCTGGCGCCGAGGCGGGAAATTGTCGAGGATCACTCGAACCTCGCCGAACTGATCCTGTCCGTATGGCCTTTTCCGGTGCTTGTCATCGGCGTATTGGGCGGCATCTTCGGCGGCTATTTCACGCCCACAGAGGCCGGCTCCGTGGGCGCGGCCCTGGCGCTGCTGATCGCATTCATTCGCCGGCAGGCGACGCTGGACGCACTGTGGCAGGCCATTCGACAGACCGTTGTGGCGACGTCCTCTATCTTCTTCCTGACGATCGGCGCGGTCATGTTCACCCGGTTCATGGGATTGTCCGGCGTGCCGCAATTCATGTCGGACGGGATGCTGGCGATATCCGAAAACAAGATCGTCGTTATCGTCATGATTGCCGCGCTTTACGTCGTGCTGGGCATGTTCATCGACTCCATCGGCCTGATGCTGCTGACGCTGCCGGTCATCCTTCCGGTTCTCGAAGCCACTGATGTGAACCTCATCTGGTTCGGGATCATCACGGTCAAACTGCTGGAGATTGGACTCGTCACTCCGCCGGTAGGCTTGAATCTCTACGTCCTGCATAGCGCGCTTTCCGGGCGCGTTCGCCTCGGCGACATCATCGCCGGCGCAACCTGGTTCATCGCTATGGACCTGGTGACCCTCGCTCTTCTGATCGCCTTTCCGGCAATCAGTCTCTACCTGCCGTCGTTGATGGCGGGCTAACCCACCCACAATGAAAGGGGAACATGTAATGCACATAAAAAGGTTATTGGCAGGAGCCACTGCACTGACGATCGCCTCGGTCGCGTATCCATCCCTGGCCGACGAGTACAACGCGAACCACTTTTTCGCCGAACGCCACTCGCTGGTGCGCGGACCCTATGTCGAATTCGCCGAAAAAGTGAAGGAAGCAACCAATGGAGAGATTGATTTTCGCGTCTTTTCAGGCGGCTCGCTGATACCCGCCAACGCCTCGTTGCAGGGCGTCAGGGACGGCGTCGCCCAGGTCACCTATCACGCCGGCACATACACGCCTGCGGAACTGCCGGTCGAAAACCTGATCGGCAACATGGCCTTCTACAATACGGACCCGTTCGTCATGGCGATGGCGTCCACGGAATTCAGCATGACGAACCCGGTCGCCCTCGACGAATGGAAGAAGAACGGCATGGTGTTCGGCGGCGGTTACTCGACCTCGGAGTACTACATGATCTGCAACAAGCCCGTCGAAACGCTCGCCGACGTGCAGGGAAAGCGGATGCGCATGGCCGGCGGAGCATGGTCGCGTTTTGCGGAGCACGTGGGCGCAGTGCCCGTCTCCATCCCGTCGAGTGAGATGTACACCGGCCTGGACACCGGTTCGCTGGACTGCGCCGTGACGCCGGGCGATTCCATCGACAGCTTCAGCCTGAGCGACGTGATCAACTCGATGAACACCCTGGCGATCGGCAACTACTACGCGGGCTTCCTGTGGGGATACAACAAGTCGTTCTGGCAAGAGCTGACGCCCGAGCTACGCTCCATCCTGTTCGATCAGATGGCCTATTTCCTGGCGAAGGGCCGCGTCGAGTTCAGCGCCGACGTGGACAAGGCCATCGAAAACGCCAAAGCGGAAGGAATGGCTGTCTATGAACCCGATGACGCGCTGAAGGCTGCGCTGGATGAGTTCGTCGCCTCCGACGAAGCCGCCCTGATCGCCGCCGCCGAAGAGCGAGGCGTGGAAAATCCGCAGGAAATCCTGGCTGAATTCAAGGCCGTGGTGGACCGCTGGGACGCGCTACTGGAAGGCGTGGACCGCACAGACGTGGACGCGCTTGCGGCGCTGGCCCGCACGGAGATCTACGACAAGCTCGATCCGGCCACCTATGGCGTCGACTAGGAAATTCCCGCGCAAGCGACTGGAAACCGGTTGGAAAAACAACCGGTTTCACATTTCCCGTTATTCTGACGACGGCTCCGCCGGCGAAAAGCGGGCGGAAAAAGTCGGACGCGGCATCGGCGGTAAAATCGCCGGCGCCGTGGTCGGCGCTTTCGCAAAGGGCCGCTCAGCCAGATATCTCGGATACTGGTATTGACGGTTTAGGGCTGCGGGGGATGGCGGCTCCCAGTCAACGACGCCACAAGCCCGCTCATACATCAAGCTGTCAGCGACAGTTCGTTCAGGCCTTCCTTCGTGCGGGGATCAAGTAGGGCGGCATCCGGATAGACCGATTTTATTAAACCACTTGATTAAATAACCAGATGGTTTAATACTCATTCCATGAACCGGGACCAACAACTTGACGCCGCCTTCGCCGCCTTGGCGCATCCGGCGCGTCGCGCCATCCTTTCGCGGCTGGCGCAGGGGGAGGCGACCGTGAACACATTGGCCGAACCGTTGGAAATGAGTTTGCCGGCCGTGTCCAAACATATCCGTGTGCTGGAAAACGCCGGATTGATCACTCGGGGACGCGAGGCTCAGTTCAGACCTTGCGCGCTGAACGTTGATCCGCTGCGCGTTGTCGCCGACTGGACCGAGCAGTATCGCCCCATATGGGAGGCGCGGTTCGACGCGATGGATGAAATTCTCAAGACCATGAAGGGCGAAAATCATGAGTAGCGAACAATCCAACGTCAGAATAGAACGCGTCTTCGATGCGCCGATAGACGATGTCTGGCGCATGTGGACGGATCCCGAACTCTTCAAAAAATGGTATGGGCCAAAGGGCATGTCGATCCAGGTCGCCGACATGGATCTCAGGGTTGGCGGGACACGCAAAATCTGCATGGAAATGACCTCGCCGGAGCGAACCGTGTCGATGTGGTTCATCGGCGTCTACAAGGAGGTCAACGCTCCTTTTCGTCTCGTCTACACCGAAAGCATGTGTGAAGAGGACGGCACACTGATCCCGCCCCAGGCGTTGGGCATGCCGAAGGGTCATCCGGACGTGACCGAAGTGATCATCGAGCTGTCCAAGACCGACGACAAGACCAGGATGACGATGATCCATGTCGGCGTTCCGGGAGGATCAGCCGCAGAAGGCGGCTGGAACCAGGCGTTCGACAAGCTTGCAAAGTTGATGGGCTGACGCGCCAGAGGCGCTGGAATCGCACGCCTGATTGTCCGGATCGCCGCTCCTTTGCGACCTCAAACCGCGCCGTCAGCCGTCAGGCATGACGATCTGCACTTTCCCGTCCGGTTGGGCCAAGGCCTGCGGCAGCCGCTCGATCGCTTGCTCCAGCGGCAGTTCCACTGATACGTCGGTTTTCCAGCGCCCGTCACGAAAACGGTTTTGCACCTCGTTGAATACCCGCATTTTTTGGACAAAGCTGGTTTTGGCGGCCCAATCCGTGGTCCAGAAGCCTTCGATCACCTTGCGCTTGAAGATCATTGCGCCGGGATCGAGGATCTCGGCTGGCGAATCGTCCAGTCTGCCGTAAATGACCCACCGCGCCTGATCGCCCATCATGTTGTGGGTCTGCGCGCTCCTTCCGCCTGCGACAGCGTCGAGGAAGACGACCGGCTTTTCTTTCTCCAGAACGTTCGCCAGATCCGCTTCGTAATCCGTGTCCGTTTCGTTCAGCGCGTAGGCGGCGCCCAGATCTTTGAGCATGGCTACGGGCGCTTCTCGGCGCACCAGCGCTATCATGCGCTTGGCCTGGTCCTTCGCCAGTCCGGCCATCAGCTTACCTAATTGGCTTGCGGCGGCGGAGAAGACGAAGGCCTCTCCGGGTTTCACCAGATCCAGCATGGCCACCGCCGTCACCGGATTGACGACCAGCCCGGCGGCGTCGCGATCCGCCACGCCTTTTTTCAACGGCAAGGAAAGCATCGCCTGGGTCACCGCATACTCGGCCCAGGTTCCCGATCCGTCAGGTGTTACGTAGAAACCCACTCTTCGGCCTTTGAGGAACCGGCCGTACAAACCGGGACCGGCGTCGACGACGACGCCCACACCTTCAAAACCCGCCGGCTTTCCCGCGACGCGCGGTTGCCCGTAAACGCCCCGAACGAAGGCGATATCTGACGGATTGATTGTCGCCCGACGCATCTTGATCAGTATCTGTCCCGGCGCCAGAGTCGGCTTCGGGAATTCCGCCAGCTCCAGAAACTCGCCGGGCCGGTCGAGTTGGGCGCCGGTAAATTCCGACTTTTCGGCAAATCCGCCTTGCCGCAGCAGCAGCCCCTTCATCGCGCAAGCCTCAAATCGTGTTTTCGATGTAAGCAATATGGGCCGGGGAGGGCGCTGCGGTCAAACGAATGCGCCCTGACGACTGTCATTGGCGCCACAGGGCCAATAACGCAGTAGTCAAACAAGGTCGGCTGGTTTCTGTCTCCGACGGCGCCATTACTTGCCGAATACCCGAACCTTACCAAAAGTTCATGATCCATCCAGCCTCCCGTAATGTTGCGGCGCATATTGCTTAACATATCGAATACCTGACAAGCAGAGGAATTCCAGATGCGACAGAGTGGTTTCATGACCTCCACGAAAAAGAAGCTGATGACGTCAACCGCGGTTCTCGGCCTGGGCGCGATAGTCGCCGCCGCAGGCGTGCCGCCGCTCCTTGAGCAGGCGCGGGCCGACGCGGTCAGGGTCGAGGCCCCGGCGGCGATGCCGAGTTTCGCGGACGTTGTCGAAGCCGTTTCCCCGGCTGTTGTTTCGGTGCGCGTCAAGTCAAACCTGCGCCCCGTCGCCAACCGCGGCGGTTTCGGCGTTCCCGGCATGGACAATCTGCCGGACGATCATCCGATGAAAAAGTTCTTCAAGGAGTTCCGCGGTAGCCCGTTCGACGATGACGACCAGGAGCGGTTCAGCCAGCGCGACGAGGAAAAGAACGATCGCTGGAGCAAGCGCGCCCGGCCGATCGCCCAGGGCTCTGGCTTCTTTATCTCCGAAGACGGCCTGCTGGTTACCAACAATCACGTTGTCGACAAGGGAACCGAATTCGAAGTGGTTCTCGATGACGGAACGGAGCTCGACGCAGAGCTGATCGGCAAGGACGCCCGCACCGATCTCGCGGTTCTGAAGGTCAGCAGCGACCGCACGTTCCCCTATGTCGAATTCGCCCCTGAAGATACGACGCGGATCGGCGACTGGGTCGTCGCCGTCGGCAACCCGTTCGGCCTTGGCGGCACCGTCACCGCCGGCATCATCTCAGGGCGCGGTCGCGATATCGGCGCAGGCCCCTATGACGACTTCATTCAGGTGGACGCCGCCGTCAACCACGGCAACTCCGGCGGTCCGACTTTCAACCTGCGCGGTGAGGTCATTGGCGTCAACACTGCCATCTTCTCGCCGTCGGGCGGCAATGTCGGCATCGCTTTCGCCATTCCGGCGGCGCTTGCCAACGACGTCGTCACTGACCTGATGGACGACGGCAATGTGGAGCGCGGCTGGCTCGGCGTTCAGATCCAGCCGGTTTCCGCGGACATTGCCGAATCCCTCGGGCTGGCCGAAGCCAAGGGCGCGCTCATCACCGAGCCCCAGAAGGACTCGCCAGCCGAACGCGCCGGCCTGAAATCCGGCGACGTGGTCACGGCCGTTAACGGCGAAGTCGTTGAAAGCCCGCAGGATCTTGCCCGCCGAATCGCGAGCGAAGATCCGGGCGAAAAGACCGACGTCACCGTCTGGCGCCAGGGTGAAAGCAAGACCATTGCGGTCGAAATCGGCGAATTGCAGGAAACTGCAGCAGCAGCCGCCGAAGACGAAACGCCGGGCAAACCCGATAGGGGCGATGAGCTCGAGGAGTTTGGCCTGACGGTTCAGCCGGCGGAAGAAGGCGAAGGTCTCATGATCACATCTGTTGATCCTGACAGCCCTGCCGCAGAGCGCGGAATGCGGCAGGGCGACACCATCGTCGCCGTCAACAACGCGAAGGTCGGCTCCATTGAGGATATCGCCAAAGCCGTCGAAGAAGCCGGAGAACAGGGCCGAAAGGCAGTGCTGTTCCAGTTGCGTAACGAAAACAACAGCCGTTTCGTCGCGCTTCCGGTCGCGCATGGCTAACAGTTCGGGCAGGCGGTCTATCATGTCGCCCCCAGACCAAACGCTCGAAACTGTGGCAGCGAGCCCCCATCGGCTCGCTGCCTTCCTCACGTTGAGGCCACTTGATCTGCAAAAGCAACACTCGTGTGGATTGCTGTATGAGTACGCAACCAGTATCGTGTGCACTGTCGAAATTCATATTGGAGCGCGGAGCGCTCAATGGTGCACCTATGAAAATATTGATTGTCGAGGATGACCTCGAGGCGGCGGCGTATCTTACGAAAGCATTGAATGAAGCGGGCATGGTGACCGATCACGCCAGCGACGGCGATATCGGCTTCTACATGGCGACCGAAAACAGTTACGACGTGATGGTGATCGACCGCATGTTGCCGAAGCGCGACGGACTGTCCATCGTCAGCGCCCTACGCGAAAAGTCCATCGACACGCCGGTGCTGATCCTCTCGGCGCTCGGCCAGGTCGACGACCGCGTGACCGGATTGCGCGCCGGCGGCGACGACTATCTGCCCAAACCCTATTCCTTTTCGGAACTGCTGGCCCGCGTGGAAGTGCTCGGACGGCGCAAGGGAACCCGCGATAACGACACGGTCTACCGCGTCGGCGAACTGGAGCTTGACCGCCTTGCCCATGAAGTTCACCGGGGAGGGCAGAAAATCCTGCTGCAGCCGCGTGAATTTCGGCTGCTGGAGTATCTTATGAAACACGCCGGCCAGGTGGTCACCCGCACCATGCTGCTCGAAAATGTCTGGGACTATCATTTCGATCCCCAGACCAATGTCATCGACGTGCATATTTCGCGGCTGCGCTCGAAGATCGAACGCGATTTCGATACGCCCCTTCTCCACACCGTCAGGGGCGCCGGATATATCCTGAAAGCGGAAAGCTAGGGCCCGCTTCGTCATGAGTCGCTTGGGAATGGTGTTGCGAACGACCGCCGTCAGACTGTCGGCGCTTTATTTCGCGCTATTCCTGATTTGCGCCCTTGTTCTGGTCTTCTACATTTCTGGCCTGACGTCGAGGATCATGATCGACCAGACCCAGGAAGTCGTGCATGAGGAACTGGAGCTGCTTGGTCGGGCCTATCGCACCGGCGGCGTTACGCTTTTGATCAGCTATATCGACCGCCGGTCGCGCCAGCCTGGCGCAAATCTCTACCTCATCGCCGCTCCGAACGGACAGGTGATCGCCGGCAATGTGGAGAGCATCCAGACGGGCGTGCTCGACAAGCAGGGCTGGACGGAAACGGCCTTTACCTATGGTCGGTTCACACAGACGCCCGAAACCCCGATCCACACGGCGCTCGCTGAAGTGATTCTGCTGCCCAACGGCATGCGGCTTCTGGTCGGGCGCGACCTCAGGGAGCCGACCCAGTTTCGCACGCTCGTGCGCGGTTCGCTGGCGCTTGCGCTCGGCATGATGGTCGCCGGCGCCCTGGTCATCTGGTTCTTCCTCGGCCGTCGCGCCTTGCGTCGCATCGAGCGAATGTCGCGGGCGAGCGAAAAGATCCTGGCCGGCGACCTCAGTCAGCGGCTTCCGATCCAGGGATCGAACGACGAATTCGACCGGCTTTCGGAATCGCTCAACGCCATCATGGCGCGGATCGAAAGCCTGAACGAGGGCCTGCGACAGGTTTCCGACAACATCGCCCATGACTTGAAAACGCCGCTGACCCGGCTTCGCAACCGTGCAGAGGCGGCCATGGCGTCCGGCGAGGATATCGAGGATTTCCGGACGGCGCTTGAGCAAATGGTCGAAGAATCGGACCAGTTGATTCGCACCTTCAACGCGCTCCTAATGATTTCGCGGGTCGAGGCTGGTTCTTCGGCCGCAGAGATCGGACGGCTGGATCTCTCGCAAATCGCCCACGATGTGACGGAACTCTACGAGCCGGTCGCCGAGGAAGCGGGCGTGGCATTGTCGGCCGAGATCGAGGACGGCGTGGAAATCGAAGGCAATCGCGAACTGATCGGGCAGGGGATTTCCAATCTCGTCGACAACGCCATCAAATACTCCGCCGTCAGGAAGCCGGAAGCTCGCGTGGCGATCTCGCTTGAAACCGCGGAGAATACGGTCGTCGTCACCGTCGCAGACAATGGCTCCGGCATCCCGGAGGAGGACCGCGCGGAAGTGGTCAAGCGTTTCGTGCGTCTCGATAAAAGTCGAAACCTTGCCGGAAACGGGTTGGGTCTCAGCCTCGTCGAAGCTATCATGTCGCTGCATAGGGGCAAACTTGAGTTTGGCTCTGCCGACCCGGATGATGAAAAGTGGCCGGGTTTGTGCGCCAGAATGATATTCAGAAGATAGGCAGTCAGCGTGACACGAGGACCGGCGTTTCCCAAGTTGAAGGACCTGCGGGATCCGGTCATCCTGCCAGCGTCACAGGAGAAGCTCGAGGCGCTGCGCGACGAACTGGTCAAGCTCACCGACGGCAATCCGGAAATCGGCGCCTTTCTTGTCGAGAAGACGCCTGCCAGCCAGTTCGTGCTTTCGGCGCTTACCCTGTCGCAATATCTGCGCGATATCGCGCTGCGCTCGCCAAGGCTCATTCTCCAGCTGGTGAACTCGGAACCCGGCGCGCTGATCGACCAGCGCATCGAGGAGGCGCAGAACGCCTGGAAGGCCGAGGATGTCAACGAGGCCCGCCTGATGTCGGATCTGCGTCTGTCCAGGCAGGACTTTTCGTTTTTCGTCGGCATGTACGACCTGTCGCGCACGGTCGACACGCGTCAGATCACCATTTGGCTAAGCCGCTTCGCGGCGGCGGCTCTGAAATCCGCGGTCGATTTCTCGCTGCTCTCAGCCCACGACCACGGCAAGATCAGGCTCGACGATCCCAAGCGTCCGTCGCGCCGCTCCGGTTTTTTTGTGCTCGGCATGGGCAAGTTCGGCGCCGAGGAACTGAACTATTCGTCCGACATCGACATTGTCGTCGTGTTCAATCCGGAAGCCGGCGTCGTGCGGGAGCCGGACGAAGCCTCCGACGTGTTTTCCAGGATTGTCCGTCGTCTCATCAAGATCATGCAGGAGCGCACCCGGGACGGCTACGTGTTTCGAACGGATGTGCGGCTGCGCCCAGACCCGGGCGCCACCCCGCTGGCCGTGCCGTATCGCGCGGCGCTGCTTTATTACGAGGGCAGAGGTCAGAACTGGGAGCGCGCGGCCTTCATCAAGGCGCGGCCGGTGGCCGGCGATATCGATGAGGGCTATGTGTTCTGCAACGAGTTGACGCCCTTCATCTATCGCAAGTACCTGGATTACGCGACGATCGCCGACATCCATTCCATCAAGCGACAGATCCATGCGCACAAGGGCTTCGGAACGATCGCCGTGCGCGGACACAACATCAAGCTTGGCCGCGGCGGCATTCGCGAGATCGAGTTTTTCGTCCAGACGCAGCAGCTGATCGCCGGCGGCCGCTCGCCGGATCTGCGCGTGCGGTCCACCGACGAGGCGCTGTCGGCGCTTTCCAGCAGTCAGTGGGTGGGGCACAACACGGAGGAAACGCTCCGCCTTGCCTACTGGTATCTGCGCGACATCGAGCACCGGATACAGATGCGCCGGGACGAGCAGACCCATACGCTGCCGGAAAACGACGAGGATCTGCGAATAATAGCGCTGATGTCCGGATTTGACGGCGTTGAGCCCTTCATCGAGGAAACGCGCGAGGTGCTCACCTGCGTGGAGCGCCATTACGCCCGACTGTTCGAACACGAGCAGGAGCTTGGAACCGGCGCCGGCAACCTGGTCTTCACGGGGGATTCGGACGATCCCGACACGATCGAGCAACTGAGCCAGATGGGGTTCGAGCGGCCATCCGACATTTCCCGCATCATTCGGACCTGGCATTATGGCCGCTACAACGCCATGCGCTCCGAACAGGCGCGCAAGCGTCTTACGGAAATCATGCCGGTGCTGCTGAAGGCCTTTGCGCAAACCCGGCGCGCCGACGAGGCGCTGCTGAATTTCGACAAATTCCTTTCAGGCCTTCCGGCCGGCATCCAGCTTTTCTCACTGCTCTCCAACAACACCAGCCTCAGTACGCTGCTGGTTTCGATCATGGCCTCCGCGCCCCGTCTGGCCGAGATCATCAGCCGCAGGCCGCACGTCTTCGACGGCGTCCTCGATCCGCAGCTTCTTGCGGAGCTGCCGAACCGCGCCTATCTGGCAGGCCGGCTCGAGGCCTTTCTGCGGGGCAATTTCCTCTATGAGGAAATCCTCGACCGTCTGCGCATTTTCGCCTCGGAACAGAAATTTCTCATCGGCGTGCGGCTTTTGACCGGCGCGATCAACGGCGATCGGGCGGGCCGGGCGTTTTCGGACCTGGCGGACCTGATCCTCGAGGCGGCGTTCGCCGCGGTGCGCATTGAACTCGAAAGCCAGCACGGCCGGATCGCAGGCGGCCAGGCGGCTGTCATCGGCATGGGCAAGCTTGGCAGCCGGGAAATGACCGCCGGCTCCGATATCGACATCATCGTGCTCTATGCGCATGATCCCGATGGCGGAGAGTCCGACGGGGAAAAGCCGCTCGACGCGCCGCGCTACTACGCGCGCATGACGCAGCGGCTGGTCGCGGCCCTGTCGTCGCCGACGGCCGAAGGCGTTCTCTACGAGGTGGATCTGCGCCTGAGACCCTCCGGCAACAAGGGGCCGATTGCCACCAGCATTCAGTCGTTCCGCAAGTATCAGCGCGAGAGCGCCTGGACCTGGGAGCACATGGCGCTGACGCGCGCGCGCGTGGTCAGCGGCGACGCGGAGCTTGTATCGCAGGCCCGCAGCGTGTTCGAGGAAGTGCTGAACCGGAAACGCGACGCCGCAAAGATCGCGACCGACGTGCGCGAAATGCGCATGCGGATCGAACAGGAAAAGAAGTCAGCCGGCATCTGGGACTTGAAACTTGCGCCCGGCGGGCTGATGGATATCGAGTTCATCGCGCAATATCTGCGGCTCATGGCGGCGAGTGAAGAGGTCGCGATCAAGTCCGGCGAAACGCGCACGCTCGACGCCGTCAAATCGCTTGCGCCGGCGATGATCGGCCATGAGGAGGCCGAACGGCTTGTGTCGGCGCTGAAGGCGTTTACCGAGATTGCCCAGATCATCCGCCTGTGCATCAAGGAAGAATTCGATCCCGAAAAGGCGCCGGCGGCGCTGGACGATCTGGTGCTGCGGGTGGTCGACCTGCCGGACATGGCGACGCTGGAAGAGCATGTGCGCAAGACCGAGGCCGACGTCAGAGCGATTCTCGACCAGGTGCTTCCGGAGCCGGAGGACGCGGAGACTGGTTAGGTCAATACATCGACTTCCGGTATTCGACCTCCAGATCGGCGTCGATCTTGTTCATCTCCTCCGGGTCGTCAGGCGCTCCGGATGTCTGGTCGAGGATCATTTTCGGCAAGGACGGCATTTCGCTGCGATCCTGCAACTCATCCGGGTCCCACAGCTTCGAACGTCGAAACGCCTTGGCGCAATGGAGGAACACCTCTTCGATGGTAACGACGATCGCGATCGTCGGTATTCGATCCTTCACCGCCATCAAGGCAAGCAGATCGGGGTCGCGGGTGATTTTCGCTTTCCCGTTCACACGCAATGTGTCGTCGAATCCGGGAATCATGAACAGCAGTCCGACGGCGGGATTGGCCAGAATGTTTGAATGGGTGTCTAGAGCAACGGGCGATTAGTATGCAACGCATCCTGTTGATCTGAAGTAGTTCCAGCATTCTTGCGGTGTGAACAGGCTGCAGACATGTCCGACGGCCTTCCAAAGGTCTTCATATGTTCGAG